>JBFHIF010000065.1:0-6595 GCA_041596595.1 Erythrobacter sp.
GCCGAGGCCTTTGCCGAGCGTCTGCACCAGCACACTCGCACCGAGTTGTGGGGTTATGCCCCCAACGAACAGCTGACCAACGAAGCGCTGATCAAGGAGCAATATCGCGGGATCCGTCCGGCTCCGGGTTACCCGGCTTGCCCCGACCATTCCTTGAAGCCGATCCTGTTCGATCTGCTGGATGCTCCCGCCAATGCGGGTCTCACGCTGACCGAGAACTTTGCGATGTGGCCCACTGCGGCGGTTTCGGGTTTCTATTTCGGTCATCCCGAGAGTCAGTATTTCGGCGTCGCGCGGATCGGGCGCGACCAGCTGGAGGATTATGCCCGGCGGCGCGGGGTCGACCTTGAAACGGCAGAGCGGTGGCTCAGACCCAATCTGGATTGAGCGCGCTCAGGCCCGGACGGCTTGTGCAGGCGGGCGGAGCGATGCTGCTGCTCGTCTATATAGCTGTTGCCCTTATCGTTCCGGTCGATGCCGGCCTGTTTTCGCAGCTCTGGTATCTGCCTGGGGTCGGGGTGGTGGGCGCGGTGATCGCCAACACGTCGGGAACCGGCGGCGGGGTGGTGTTCGTGCCGGTTTTCAATGCCTTGCGCGAACTCGATGTCATGGCGCTCGACCCCTTGCAGGTGGTCGGGGTCTCGATGTGTATCCAGTGTTTCGGGATGACGATGGGGGCGCTGCGCTGGACCGACCGGCTCTACCACCAGCCTGAACCCGCGCCGCTTCACGCCCACGTCAATCCGCGCGATTTCTTTACCGTCGCGCTCGGGGTGCTGGCGATCTCGCTTCCCGCGATGCTCGCGACCCAGCGGCTCACCAGCTTTGACCAGCAGGACGTGCTGCTCGCCTACAAGGGTTTCTCGATCCTGCTCGGGATCGCGCTGATCGCCGCGACCTGGACGGTGAACCTCGAAAGGCCCGAGCGAACCCGGCTCGAACCGTTCGACCTCGCCGTGCTCTTGCTGATGGCTGCACCGGGCGGGGCGATCACCGCGCTGTTTTCGGTCGGGATTGGCGAGTTGGTCGCGCTCTATCTCTTTATCCGTCATTACCCGGTGCTGCTGTGCACCGGGGCGGCGTGCCTGATTTCCTCGGTCAGCGTCCTGTCGGGGGCAATCTGGCATATCGAGGCGGGCACGGTGCAGTGGGAGATCGTCCTGCTCGCCGGACCGGGCGCGGCGCTCGGCGGGTTTCTCGCGCGGCCCATCGCGTTATGGCTGGGGGCGCGGCGGCTCAAGACATTGGACGGCAGCTGGATCGTCCTCTCGGCGCTTTACCTGCTGTGGCTGCGTCTCGGCTGAGGGGATTGACCTTGCCCGTCCGGCGGCGGAAAAGGCATGGATGTTCCGAGCTTTCCTCGCCACACTGCTGCTCGCCACGCCGATGACCCTCCACGCCGACGATCAGACCTTGCCCGCGACGGTGGTGGTGGCGTTCGATCAGGACAAGATCACGCCGCTGATCGTCGAAGGCGTAGCCGACCGCGGAACCGGCCGGCTGGTCGAGGCCAACGACCCGGTGCGGATCGCGAGCATTTCCAAGCTCATCATGGCTCTTGCTACCCTACGGCTGGTTGACGAAGGCAAGGCGGACCTGAACGCCGACATATCGGATTATCTCGGCTGGCAGGTGCGCTCGCCGAACTTCCCCGACACACCCGTGACGCTCGCGCAATTGCTCTCGCACCGCTCGGGGCTGCGCGACAAGGCAGGCTATATCATCCCGTTTGGCGAAACCCTCGAGGCAAAGCTCGCCGATCCCGCCGCTTGGTATGCAGAGGCGCCCCCGGGCGAAGCGCCATTCGAATACGCCAACCTAGGCTCGCCGGTTGTCGCGACTGTGCTCGAAGCCGCGACGGGCGAGCGCTACGACCGCCTTCTCGAACGCACCGTCTTCGCCCCGCTTGGGATCAAGGCGTGCGTCAATTGGATCGGGTGCAGCGAGGAGCAGGTGGCGCGCGCAGTCGTGCTCTATCGCGATACCGGCGAAGTCGCGCGCGACGATGCGAGCGATCTGCCGCCCAACTGCACCATCCCCGTTGCCGAAGGCGTCGCGTGCCCGCTTGATGATTATGTGCCGGGGACCAACGCTTCGGTCTTTTCACCGCAGGGCGGAGTGCGGATCGGGATGATCGACCTTGCGAAGATCGGGCGGGCGCTCATGCGCGGGCCACGAGGCGATCTGCTTACCGAGCGCAGTTACGGCGAATGGCTGGTTTCGCTCATGACCGAGATCAGGCACCAGGAGTTCTTCTGCTCCTACGGACTCGGCAACCAGATGATCGACCACCCGCAATCCGCCTGCAACGATCGCCTGTTCGGCGACGATGTTGCCCGGATCGGTCACGCCGGCGAGGCCTACGGTCTGCGCTCGGGCCTGTGGCTCGATAGCAAGGCGGGCCGGGGCATCGCCTATTTCACGACTGCTGTCCCGCCGCGGCAATCCACCGAGGAGGGCGGGTTCGATCCGCGCGAAATCGCGCTGATGAAGCGCGCGCAAGAGCTGCTCGCGCAGCAATCTGACGACTAGGCGCAAGCATGTTTCATGGGCCCCCGAAAAGTTATCAGTCGCGCTCATCGAGTGATTGACGCAAGGCCTCGCATACGCAAGACGACATCCGCCTGCCGGAAGCGATTCCGGCGTCTTTCGCGGGAGAGACTGGCCCTGCTTCAGGGTTTCGGCGCCGAAGGAGCAACCGCCCCGGAAACTCTCAGGCACAAAGGACCGCGACGAGGCACAGGCACTCTGGAAAGCGTGCTCGGCCCTAACGTGGGCTGCGCGCCACCGAAGGGGAGATTGCTCGCCTGCCGCGGCAGGAAGCGGTCGAAGCTCTCAGGTTTCCCGACAGAGGGGGCAGGATAGACGCACCGTTCGGGGCGTTAGGATACCTGTTCAGGGAACGATGATTGTGAGCGACGAGACACCCGAAGACGAAATCCCGCTGGAAAAGCTCCCGCTCGATGCCTGGCACCGCGCCAATGGCGCGCGCATGGTGCCGTTCGCGGGCTACGAAATGCCGATCCAGTATACCGGCGAGAACGGGGGCATCGTCGCCGAGCACAACTGGACGCGGCAAAGCGCGAGCCTGTTCGACGTGTCGCACATGGGCCAGTTGGGCGTGTCCGGGCCCGACGGTAACGTGGAGGCTGCGGGCGAGGCGCTCGAGGCTCTGCTTCCCGGAGCGATCCGGTCGTTGAAGCCAGGGAAGATGCGGTATTCCTTCCTGCTCGACGAGGATGGCGGGATCATCGACGACCTGATGGTCACCAATGCCGGCGAGCAATATGGCCTCGTCGTCAACGGCGCGTGCAAGTGGGACGATATCGCCCATCTGCGCGAACACCTGCCCGACGAGATCACGCTCACGCATTACGCCGATAACGCCTTGCTTGCCTTGCAGGGTCCGAAGGCGGGCGAAGTGCTCGCCGCTCTGGTGCCGGAAAGCGCCGATCTCACCTTCATGACCGCGTTTTACCACGACTGGGATGGCGTGCCGCTTTGGATCGCGCGCGCAGGCTATACCGGAGAGGATGGGTTCGAAATCGCGGTTCCGGGCGAGCATGCCGAAAAGCTGGCCAATGCTCTGGTGGCCGACGAACGGGTCCGCCCGGCAGGGCTGGGCGCACGCGACAGCCTCCGGCTCGAAGCCGGACTGCCGCTTCACGGTCATGACATTTCGACCGAAACCGATCCGGTCAGCGCCGATCTCACCTTCGCGCTTTCGAAAAAGCGCCGCGAGGAAGGCGGCTTCATGGGCCACGGCCCGGTCATGCGCGTGTTCGAACAGGGTCCGGCGCAAAAGCGCGTCGGCCTGCTGCTCGAGGGGCGAATGCCTGCGCGCGAGGGTTCAGAGGTCTTTGCAGGCGACAAAAAGGTCGGGACCGTCACCAGCGGCGGTTTCTCGCCGACGCTCGAGCGCCCGATCGCGATGGCCTATGTCGATCTCGCCCACGCCGAGGAAGGCACTGCACTTGAATGCGAGGTGCGCGGAAAGCGCCTCGCCGCGACCGTTTCACCCATGCCGTTTGTCCCGCACCGCTATTTCAGGGGGAATTGATCAATGCCGCGTTACTTTACCGATGAACACGAATGGATCGATGTCGAAGGCGAAACCGCCACGGTCGGCATCACTGACTACGCACAGGAACAGCTTGGCGACATTGTCTTCGTCGAACTGCCGAGCGTTGGCACGCTGCTCGACAAGGGCGGCGATGCCGCGGTGGTCGAAAGCGTCAAGGCCGCAAGCGATGTCTACGCCCCGATCAGCGGCGAAGTTACCGAAGGCAATGCCGCGCTTGAAGACGACCCTGCGCTGGTCAATTCCTCTCCCGAGGAAGACGGCTGGTTCTTCCGGATGACGATCTCGGACAAGTCCGAACTCGAAGGCCTGATGGACGATAAGGGCTACAAGAGCTTCCTCGACGGCCTCTGATTTCCTTTCCCTCTCTCACCCCGCGAGAGAGGACCCTGGAGCAAGATATGCGTTATCTCCCCCTGACCGATACCGACCGCGCCGACATGCTGGCAAAGATCGGTGCCAACTCGATTGACGATCTGTTTGTCGATGTGCCCGAAGTCGCACAGCTCGACGGTCCGATCCGCGACCTGCCGATTCACGCGAGCGAGATGGCGGTCGAGCGTCACATGAAAGCGCTCGCGGCGAAGAACCTCGCGGCGGGGGATGCGCCGTTCTTCCTCGGGGCCGGCGCCTATCGTCACCATGTCCCCGCTTCCGTCGATCACATCATCCAGCGCGGCGAGTTCCTGACAGCCTACACGCCTTACCAGCCCGAAATCGCACAGGGCACGCTGCAGATGCTGTTCGAGTTCCAGACCCAGGTTGCGCGCCTCTATGGCTGCGCGGTCGCCAATGCCTCGCTCTACGATGGCTCGACCGCGTGCTGGGAAGCGGTGGCGATGGCAACCCGGATCACGCGGCGCAAGCGCGCGGTGCTGTCGGGCGCGCTCCACCCGCATTATTCCGAAGTCGTCAAGACCATGGCGAAGTTCACCGGCGACACGATTGCCGATGCCAATCCCGCGATCCAGCCCGAGCCCGATCTCGATGGACTGATCGCGCGGATCGACGAGGACACGGCCTGCGTAGTGGTGCAATATCCCGATATTCTTGGCCGGGTCAGCGACCTGTCGAAAGTGGCCGAGGCGGCTCACGCCAAGGGTGCGTTGCTGGTCGCGGTCAACACCGAGCCGGTGGCGCTGGGGGCGCTAAAGTCGCCCGGCGAAATGGGCGCCGATATCGTCGTGGGCGAAGGCCAGTCGATCGGCGTGGGCCTGCAATTTGGTGGTCCCTATCTCGGTCTGTTCGCGGTCCGCGATCCCAAACATGTCCGCCAGATGCCGGGCCGCTTGTGCGGCGAGACGGTCGATGCCGAGGGCAAGCGCGGCTTCGTTCTTACGCTTTCGACCCGCGAGCAGCATATCCGGCGCGAGAAGGCGACCAGCAATATCTGCACCAATTCCGGCCTGTGCGCGCTCGCCTTCAGCGTTCATATGACCTTGCTCGGCGAGGAGGGGCTGCGCCGCCTCGCAGCGGAAAACCATCGCCTCGCCTGCCGCGCTGCCGAACGGCTCGAGAAGGTTCCGGGCGTCACGCTGCTCAACCACAATTTCTTCAACGAATTCACCCTGATGCTCGAAGGCAAGCCTGCGCGCGAGATCGTCCGCGACCTCGCCGATCGCGGGGTTCTGGGCGGGGTCTCGCTCGGGCGGCTCTATCCCGGCATCGAGGCGCTCGAACACGCGCTGCTTGTCGCGGTGACCGAGACCACCACCGAAGACGACGTCGAAACGCTCGCCCGCGAGCTCGAGGCGAGCGTGAAGGAGACGGCCCGATGAACGCGCCCAACAAGTCCGGCTGGAAGCCCAGCATGAACGCATCCGAAGACGGCATGCATAACGGCCCCGCAACCAGCACCGGCAACCGCGCTCTGATGCTCGAGGAACCGCTGCTTTTCGAAATCGGGCACGCAGGCGTGACCGGGGTCGATCTTCCCGCGGTGGAAGAGGGCGGGGCGAACCGGCTCGGCGGGCTCGAGCGGTCCGATCCGATCGGGCTCGTCGGCCTCACCGAACCCGAAACGGTCCGACACTACACCCGTCTCAGCCGCCAGAACTACGCGATCGATCTTGGCCTGTTTCCGCTCGGATCGTGCACGATGAAGCACAATCCGCGATTGAACGAAAAAGTCGCGCGGATGCCCGGCTTTGCCGACATCCATCCGCTGGCCCCACAGAACAGCGTGCAGGGCGCGCTCGAGGTGATCCACCAGCTCGGCGACTGGCTGTGCAAGCTGACCGGGATGCCTTCGGTCGCGATGAGCCCCAAGGCGGGCGCTCACGGGGAATTGTGCGGCATCCTGGCGATCCGCGCGGCGCACGAGGCGCGCGGCGATGCGCGCGAGGTCGTGCTTGTTCCCGAGAGCGCGCATGGCACCAATCCGGCCACCGCGGCCTTCGCCAATTACCGGGTCGAGGATATCCCCGCGACTCCGGAAGGCCGGGTCGACGTTGCGAAGCTCAAAGAACGGCTCGGACCCGATGTCGCCGCCGTGATGATCACCAATCCCAACAC
>JBFHIF010000066.1:0-6548 GCA_041596595.1 Erythrobacter sp.
AACCGCCCCTCGATTACCGCAAATAGGGTTCAGCGCGCGGCGAGCATGTCCACCATCGGGCGGACCGGGCCGATGTCGTAGCCCGCTTCGCTCGCCGCCGCCGCGATCGCCTCGGGATCGTCGCCCGCCTTCGCACGGGCCAGGGCCCAGAGCAAAGTCGATCGCGTTCCGGTTCGGCAATAGCCCAGGGTCTTGCCCTCGTTGCGATCGAGCGCATTCGCAAGCTCTTCTACCTGCGGTTCGCTAAAGCCGGCGCGACCGATCGGGATCGCGATGTAATCGAGCCCCAACTCTCGCGCGGCGGCTTCGATCTCTTCGCCCTGCGGTGCCCCGGGATCTTCGCCATCGGGGCGATTGTTCACGATCAGGGTCACGCCCCGATCCTTCGCGGCTGCAATGTCGGCCGATTCGATCTGCGGGCTGACGATCATGGATTCAGACAATTGACGAAATTCGGTCATCGCATTGCGTCCCTTTGTTACCGATCTCTGGCTAGAGGGGGCGACCCACGAATTCAATCCTGCACAGCGGCAATTTCGGGCGTATCGAGCGACAGCGAAGTCGGTTTCGTGCAACCCCCGGGCGCAACAATTTTTCGTCGATCCGGGGCCACGAGTTAAATCATTCGCAAAGCGGTCCCTAGTAGGCTATGAGTCCCGCCAAGGGCGGTCCTTGGAGTGTCGAGGGCTGTTCGCGTCCGGTGCGGCTCACTGTCCACGTTGCCGGCGCATTCGAGACGGGACAGTGTGACAAGGTACGTACAAAGTTATGGGTTACGATAGAGGACGTCGGCGCGGCCGGGACAAGCGCGACGGATTCGGCGAGGACAATTTCGATCCTTTTGGTGGCGGCATGGACGGATTTCCCCCCTCCGGCGATTATGGAAATGATCGCGGTGGCGGAAACCGGTTCGGCGGCGGCGGCGATCGTGGCGGTGACCGTGGTGGCGACCGGTTTGGTGGCGGCGGCGGCGGCGACCGTGGCGGCGGCGACCGGTTTGGCGGTGGCGGCCCACGTGGCGGCGGACCGCGCGGCGGCGGCGGCGCTGGCGGCGGCGGCGGCGGCGGCTTCAATCGCATGCCTGCGCAGGTGGTTGGCACCGGCAAGGGCACGGTGAAGTTCTTCAACAGCCAGAAGGGCTTTGGCTTCATCCAACAGGAAAGTGGCGGCGAAGACGTCTTCGTGCACATCAGCGCGGTCGAACGTGCTGGCCTCGAAGGACTGGCCGAGGGCCAGGAACTCGAATTCAATCTGGTGGATCGCGGCGGCAAGGTTTCCGCTCAGGATCTTCAGATCGTAGGTGATGTCATCGCGGCACCAGCCGCCGAGATTGCCCCTCGTCGTGAACTCACTGGCGAAAAGGCCACCGGAACGGTCAAGTTCTTCAATTCGATGAAGGGCTTCGGCTTCCTTACTCGTGATGATGGCCAGCCCGATGCTTTCGTGCACATCAGCGCGGTCGAGCGTTCGGGGCTTTCGACGATCAACGAAGGCGAACGCTTCGAGTTCGATCTGGAAGTCGATCGTCGCGGCAAGCATTCGGCTGTGAATCTGGTGCCAGTCGCAAGCTGACGCAGATATCTCATCCGACCGTTTGACCATGAGGGCAGGCGGCCTTAATCCATGCTGATGGCGGCTCGGTAAGAGCCGCCATTTGCTTTTCGATCCTTCCCGAATCCAGGATTCTACCATGTCGATTACCCCGCTGATGCCTGTCTATCCCCGCTGCGGAGTGCGCCCCGTGCGCGGAGATCATTGCCACCTGATCGACGAAGACGGGACGCGCTATCTCGACTTTGCGAGCGGGATTGCGGTGAACAGCCTCGGCCATTCGCACGAGGGATTGATCAAGGCGATCCAGGCGCAGGCCGAAACGCTGATGCACGTCTCGAACCTCTATGGCAGCCCGCAGGGTGAACGGTTGGCGCAGCGGCTTGTCGACCACACTTTCGCCGACACGGTCTTCTTCACCAATTCCGGAGCGGAAGCGGTCGAGACCGCGATCAAGACAGCGCGCGCCTATCACCAGCATGAAGGCGATACGTCGCGGTTCGAACTCATCACTTTCAAGAATGCCTTCCATGGCCGGACCATGGCGACGATCAGCGCATCCAATCAGGAAAAGATGCATCACGGTTTCTCGCCGCTGCTCGCCGGGTTCAAATACGCGGAATTCGATGATCTCGATTCGGCCAAGGCGCTGATCGGACCCAATACCGCCGGTTTCCTGGTCGAGCCGATCCAGGGCGAAGGCGGGATCAGGCCTGCTTCGGATGAATTCATGCGCGGGCTTCGCGCGCTGGCGGACGAGCATGATCTGATGCTCGTTCTCGACGAGGTGCAGTGCGGAGTGGCGCGCACCGGCACGCTCTACGCATATGAACAATACGGTATCGAACCCGATATTCTCGCCAGCGCGAAGGGATTGGGCGGAGGCTTTCCGCTCGGCGCGTGCCTTGCCACCGAAAAAGCGGCGCGCGGCATGGTGTTCGGCACGCACGGCTCGACCTATGGCGGCAATCCGCTGGCCATGGCTGCCGGCAGCGCAGTGATGGACGCGGTTGCAAACGAGGAGTTCCTCGCTTCCGTAAGGGAGAAGGGCGAGCGTATTCGCACTCGCCTCGAGCAGTTCATCGGCAACTACCCTGACCTGTTCGAACTCGTGCGTGGCAAGGGTCTGATGCTGGGCGTCAAGATGAAGGTCGAGAGCCGTCCGTTCTTCGTCCACCTGCGCGACAACCATCAATTGCTTACGGTGGCGGCCGGTGATCAAACCCTGCGCGTCATCCCGCCGCTGGTGATTGGCGATGCCGAGATCGAGGAGTTCTTCGAAAAGCTCTCGGCGGGGGCAGAAAGCTTCCAGGTGCCCGAGGCCGGATGATGGCAATCCGCCATTTCCTCTCGCTCGGCGATGCCGGTGCCGATGCGATCGCCGCGATGATTGGCGACGCGATCGATCGCAAGGCGGCGCGCAGCGAATTGCCGAAGGGAATGGCCGACCCTGACGCTCCGCTCGCTGGGCGTGTGCTTGCGCTGGTGTTCGAAAAGAACTCAACCCGGACGCGGGTCAGCTTCGATATCGCCATGCGACAGCTCGGCGGAACCGTGCTGGTTCTCGATTCGGCGTCGAGCCAGCTGGGACGCGGCGAATCGATAGCCGATACCGCTCGCGTGCTCAGCCGGATGGTCGATGCCATCATGTTGCGGACCGACGACCACGCAAAGGTCGAGGAAATGGCAGCGCACGCCAGTGTGCCGGTCATAAACGGGCTGACCGACAGATCACATCCGTGCCAGATCGTTGCCGATCTGCTCACGATGATCGAGCACGGTAAAGCTCTCCCCGGCCTCGAAGTCGCCTGGTTCGGTGACGGCAACAATGTGCTTCATTCGGTGCTCGAAGCCGCCGCGTTGATGAAATTCAACCTGCGGATCGCGACGCCCGCCGGATACGAGCCGGACAGCCATTTTGTCGAACTGGCCCGGTCGTCTGGCTCGACCGTCATTCTGACGCAGGATCCCGTCGCCGCGGCGCAGGGAGCCGATGTGATCGTCACCGATACCTGGGTTTCGATGGGTCAGGCAGACGCGGCCGAAAGACAGGCTGCCATGATGCCCTTTCAGGTCGATGAGAAGCTGATGGGAATGGCCCGTCCCGACGCGATCTTTCTTCACTGTCTTCCGGCTCATGTCGGCGACGAGGTGAGCGAGGCCGTGTTCGAGGGAGCGCGTTCCGTGGTTTTCGATGAAGCGGAGAACCGCATCCACGCCCAGAAATCGATCCTGCTGTGGAGCTTTGGGCTGCTCGGATAGTTGTCCCGGTGGCCCAGCCCTTTCAGTCGAGCCGATCGTTCCCATATCTCGGCAGATGAATAGCCAACAAGAAACCTTCGCCGACAAGCTGCTCGGGTTCACGATCCCCTCGCGCAATGCCCGTGCGCGGCTTGTTCGCCTCGACACGGTCCTCGACGAGGTGCTCTCGGCGCATGATTATCCAGCGCCCGTCACGCATCTCCTCAGCGAGGCGCTCGTCCTGTGCACGCTCATGGGCGGCTTGCTGAAGGACGAGAACGCGCAACTGACCATGCAGGCGCAGACCCGCGATGGTGCGGTGTCTCTTCTCGTGGCCGATTACAGAGATGGCGACCTGCGCGGCTATGCCCAGTTTGACGACAGCCGTCTCGAAGGCTTGGGTGCCAATCCTTCGCTATCTGCCTTGTTCGGCGAGGGCTACCTTGCCGTGACCTTCGAGACGGGCTCTCAAAGGCGATATCAGGGGATCGTCCCACTCGAAGGCGAATCGCTATCCGATTCCTGTGAGATCTATTTCAGCCAGTCCGAACAATTGCCCACCCTCATCCGCGTCGCGAGCAGCGCCAGCGGTGACCGCCGCGTGGCTGCGGGCCTATTGATCCAGCATCTTTCCGACGGAGAGGAAGGCCGAGAAAGGCTCCATGTCCGGTTGGATCATCCCGACTGGGAACATGTTGCGACACTAAGCTCGACAATCAGCCACGAAGAACTCCTCAGTCCCGGACTATCGCTCGAGGCGATTGCGTGGCGGTTGTTTCACGAGGAAGACGAGATTCGTATCCAGCCGGGCCCTCCTCTCGCCCGCGGCTGCAGGTGCAGCGCCGACTATTACGAAGGGGTCATACGAAGTTTTCCCGAAGACGAGCGCGACGAGATGCGGGATGAAAATGGCAGGATCGTGGTTGATTGCGCATTCTGCTCGCGCAAGTTTGAATTGAACACATAACCATTCACCGCTGTTCAGAAACGGCTCATCGCTATAATGGCATATTAAGCCACCCCATCTGCGACTAAGAGCATTGACCCGTGATGAAGACCCCTAGCTCATCGATCCGACTGGCAGCCATCACTGCATCTGCGATTGCGGCAACTGCTTTCGCGCTCCCCGCTCTCGCGCAGGGTGATGCCCTCGCAATGCTTTCAAGCCTCGCCAAGGGCGAATGGACCGTGAAGTTTCGGGATGGCACTCCCGACCGGAAGATATGCGTTCGCAGCGGTCGCGAACTCATCCAGATCCGACACACGGATTCTGACTGTAACCGCTTCGTAGTCGAGGACGGCGCTGCGCGGGTTACCGTGCAATATACCTGCCCCGGCAACGGCTATGGAAGAACTTTCCTCCGCCGCGAATCGTCTTCTCTGGTGCAGATAGAAACGCAGGGGATCGCATCGGGTCAACCGTTCCAGCACGCAGGCGAGGCGAGGCGGACGGGTTCCTGCTGATTGCCAATCTGGCCGACCGCGTTATGGGGGCCTGATGAATGTGCCACACACGGAAAGCTCCGAACCGATAGCGGTCGTGTTGTTGTCGGGCGGGCTCGATTCGATGGTGACCGCAGCGATTGCTCGTGAGCGGGGATTTCGCGTTCATGCGCTGAGCATTGATTACGGGCAGCGCCATCGCCGCGAACTCGAGGCCGCGCGAAGAATCGCGGGCAGGCTGGATATCGAACGGCACGTCGAACTGGCGATGGACATGCGGGCTTTCGGTGGCTCCGCCCTTACCGACGCGATTGACGTACCGAAAGACGGACTGGGTGATGACATTCCGGTTACGTACGTGCCTGCCCGAAATCTCGTCTTCCTCGCATTAACGACCGCCTGCGCCGAGGCTGCAGGGTCAACGGATATTTTCATCGGGGTCAATGCTCTCGACTATTCAGGGTATCCCGATTGTCGGCCGGAATTCATCGAGAGCTTTGCACAGGCGGCGAGTCTGGGGACGAAGATGGGGAGCGAGGGCGCGGAGTTTACCGTCCACACGCCGCTTCAATACATGACCAAATCGCAGATCGCATCCGAATGCGATCGCTTGGGTCTCGACCCTGCCTGGAGCTGGTCCTGCTACGATCCCACCGACGAGGGCAAGGCGTGCGGATTGTGCGATTCATGTCGATTACGCAAAAAGGGATTTGCCGAAGCCGGAATAAAGGATAGCACACCTTACGCAGCGTAATCAGACGCATTCCGCACCCAATCACAGACGCAGCGCAATAGGGGATCGGTCCTTGAACGACGATAAAATCGCGACGGTCGAGGCCGCAGAACAGCCGGTTCCTCCCTATTCCTGGTATGCGCTCAGCGTAATGGTGCTGATCTACGTCCTGAACTTCGTCGATCGGCAAATTCTTTCGATACTCGCCAACGACATCAAGGCCGATCTCGGCGTTGATGACGCCTATCTCGGCTTTCTTTACGGCACCGCTTTCGCGATCTTCTATGCGCTTTTCGGCATTCCGTTGGGCAGACTTGCTGACAGCTGGAAGCGCGTTCGCCTCATGACGATCGGCTTGGCCTTGTGGTCGGCCATGACGGCTGTATCCGGATTTGCTCGTGATGCGGCGACCCTGACCGTTGCGCGGGTGGGCGTGGGTGTGGGTGAGGCGACCGCCAGTCCATCGGCCTATTCACTGATTTCGGATTGGTTTCCGGCGAGGCTCCGCGCGACCGCACTCGCGATCTATTCGTCAGGTCTCTATATCGGCGGCGGCGTATCGCTGGCGATCGGCGGGCTG
>JBFHIF010000067.1:0-6539 GCA_041596595.1 Erythrobacter sp.
CTCGATTACCTTCCGCTCCCGCTCGATGAACAGCGCTTCGCGCGCTGCCTCGAACGGATCGCCAAAGAAGCCGAGACGTTCGGCGCCGCACGCCGGCGGATGTTCGAGGCGCGCGAGCGTATCGCCAGCCTTTCGGCGCGCGAACGCGAGGTTCTCGAATGGCTCGCCGAAGGGTGCAGCAACAAGGTGATTGCCAGCGAACTCGACATCAGCCCGCGCACGGTCGAAATCCACCGCGCCAACATGATGAGCAAGCTGGGCGCGCGGCACGCCGCCGAGGCGGTGCGACTGCGGTTAGAGGCGGAACTCGAAGACAAACGGCGCGCCTGAAGCACGGGACATCCCGCGCAAAGTCGGCGCTCTCAAATCCGTATCAGCGCGCGGCGCATCAGCGACAGAACTTGGCGCCGGTTCCCTCGAGATGGAAATGATCCTCGTGCGCGCGGTTGTAATCGGGGCCGAGCACGGTGCCAAAACGCTTGCAGGCGCTACGGTGGACGACGCGCAGGAATTCGCGCGTGGCCGGGTCGCCGCCATTCCAGTCACGCGAAAGCGAGATGCGGCGGCCATCCTCGAGCACGAAGCCCGAAACGTCGACCGCGCCCGCGGTGGCATGAGCCGAGCGACGATCCGACCCGGCGACATTGCGGCAGGCGTAGCTGCCCATCGTCTCGATCCGGGCGATCGGACTGCCGAGCAATTGCCGGGCTGCGCGGTCCACGCCGTAGCGAGCCCAGGCGGTGAAGGCCGATGCGGTTGTGCACTGAACCGGCCCGATATTGCTCACCCCGAAACGCGACCCATCGCCCGACAGCGCCGAAAGCTGGACCGTTCCCAGCTTGTTGCAACCGGGAGCGGCGTACGTGTCGGGGACCGGATCGAACTGCGCCCCGGCCTCGCTGAGATCGGCGATGCAGGCGGCATCGGCAGCGCTGGGCGCGAAGCTTTGCGGCATCGAGGCAAACCGGCGCGGTGCGGGAGCCTGGGCTGAGGCAGGTGCGGAGCGCGCATCGCCTGCAGCCGGCGTAGAGGGCGCCTTTGCGCTGGGGATCAGTCCGCCGCAGCCGGAAAGCGAAACGGCGGCTACGAGAAGGGCGACGACGCGGAGGCTCTGGGTGCGAATCATGACACGTGAAATTGCACGGACATGGTTAATTTCGTCCTAACATACCGCCTCACAGTGAGCGCAGCGTGGGCGGATAATATGTGTCACGAGAGCGTGTTATCAGGGCAGTTCCTTGGCCACCTGTTCCCACAACTCGATCTTGATCCCATCGGGATCGAGCAGCCAGGCGAACTTGCCATAGCCCTCGTCGGCGGTGTCGAGGATTTCGACCCCCTTGTCCTTCAGCTGCGCGCAGAATCCGTCGAGATCATCGACCCGCAGATTGATCATGAACCCGCCCGTGCCGGGTTTGAAATAGGCGTCGTCCTTGAACAGGCCGACGAGCGAATAGGGGTTGGTCTTGGTATCGTCAGCCCAGACGAATTGCGGGCCGTAGGTCCCGTCCACGCCGAGTATGTCGCGATACCAGGCGCGGGTCTTTTCGGGGTCCTTGACGACGTAGAATACCCCGCCGAGCCCAGTGATCCTCGGTGCATCAGCCATTATCTCTCCCTTGTCCTGCCCGGTGGTGACAGTGGACCGGGAGCGGATCAAGGGGAAGGGGGCAGCGTTCAGGATGCGGGGAGCGGCTCGTCACGCGGCGCGGTCGCGCGGCTCACCACCACGATCGCGATCCACGCTGCGATGAAACCGGGGACGATTTCGTAAAGCCCTTCGCCGCCCATGAACTCGCTGTTGTAGCCCAGCGAGATCCACGCGCCGGTTACCAGCGCGCCGACGACCAGCCCCGAAACCGCGCCCGCGCCGGTCATCCGCTCCCAGATCAGGGCAAGGATGATCAGCGGCCCGAACGCCGCGCCAAAGCCCGCCCATGCGTTCGAGACGAGTTGGAGCACCTGGCTATCGGGATCGCGGGCGATCACGATCGCGGCAATCGCGACCACTGCGACCGCCAGGCGGCCGACATTGACCGCTTCGCGTTCGCTCGCATTCTTGCGCAGGAACAGGCGGTAGAAATCCTCGGTCAGCGAACTCGAGGAGACCAGCAATTGCGATGAGATCGTGCTCATGATTGCGGCGAGCAGCGCAGCGAACAGGAAGCCGGTGACGAGCGGGTGGAACAGCAGGTCGGCAAGGACGATGAAAATCGTTTCCGGATCATCGACCACCAGCCCGTTGCGGTTGGCATAGGCGCGGCCCGAAAGCCCCATCGCCACCGCGCCGACCAGCGAGATCGCCATCCACGATAGGCCCACGGTGCGTGCGCGTGCAACCTTTTCGACCGTGTCGATCGCCATGAATCGCACGATAATGTGCGGCTGGCCGAAATAGCCGAGCCCCCATGTCACCGCGCTGATGAAGCCGAGCACGGTCAGGCCTTCTGTCAGGCTGAGGAAACCGGGCACCGGCACTTCGGCGAGCGAGCGTCCCGCTTCGCCCCCGCTGCCGAACATCACCACCAGCGGCATCAGAACCAGCGCGAGCATCATGATGATACCCTGGACGAAATCGGTCAGGCTGACCGCGAGGAACCCGCCGATCATCGTGTAGGCGAGGACGATCCCGGCCGTCAGCAGGATGCCGAGCATATAGTCCGACAGGCCCAGGCCCGGCATCAGCCCGGCAAAAGCGGTCTCGAACAGCTTGCCGCCGCCCACCAGGCCCGCCGCGGTATAAACGGTGAAGAAGGCGACGATGACGATCGCCGACACCACCCGAAGCGTCACTGCCTTGTCGGGAAACCGGTTCGCGAGAAATTCGGGGATGGTGAGAGCATTGCCGTACCGCTCAGTCTGCTCGCGCAGCCGCGGCGCGACGACGATCCAGTTGACCACCGCGCCCAGGAACAGCCCGATCCCGATCCACGCCTCGACCAGTCCGGCGACGAATAGCGCGCCCGGCAGGCCGAGCAGCAGCCAGCCCGACATGTCCGATGCGCCCGCAGACAACGCGGCGACCGAGGGCGGAAGGTTGCGTCCGGCGAGCAGGTAGCCTTCGCTGTCGGCGGTCGACTTGCGGAAGGCGTAGAGCCCGATGAGGATCATCAGGACGAAATAGGCGATGAGGCTGATCAGGGTTCCGGTGTTCATGCTCTAAGCTGGTAACAGTTGAAATCGCTTGTGACTACAGGTGTGCGCAAAGCCCGTCCTCCGCGCCTCTTGGCTGTGGATCAGGGTCGGGTTTGACCCGACCCGTGAACCAGATATTTGAAGCTGCACAGCTGTTCGAGCCCAACCGGTCCGCGCGCGTGCATCTTGCCCGTCGCGATGCCGATTTCCGCGCCCATGCCAAACTCGCCGCCATCGGAAAACTGGGTGGAGGCGTTGTGCATCACGACCGCGCTGTCGATCGCGGTCATGAAGCGGCGCGCCGCCTCGCGGTCCTCGGTGATGATCGCATCGGTGTGGTGGCTCGAATGCGTCTCGACCCATTCGATCGCTTCGTCGATGCCGTCGACCACCTTCACGCTGGCAATCGAGTCGAGATATTCGGTGTCCCAATCCTCTTCGCTGGCAGGCTGGATCCGGCTGTCGAGCGCGCGCGCGGCTTCGTCGCCGCGCAGCTCGCAATCCTCTCCCATGATCTGCGCGAGCCGGGGAATGAAATCCTCGGCGATCGCGCGATCGACCACGATGCTTTCGGTCGCCCCGCACACACCCGTCCGGCGCAGCTTGGCGTTGCGAATGATGTCGGTCGCCTTGTCGAGATCGGCGCTCGCGTGGACATAGCTGTGGCAATTGCCATCAAGGTGAAGCAGCGTCGGCACCTTGGCCTGGTCGCGCACCAGTTCGACGAGGCCGCGTCCGCCGCGCGGGATCACGAGGTCGACGTGCTCGACCGCACGCAGCAATTCGGCCACCGCCTCGCGCGCGGTTGTCTGGACGGTCTGCACCGCGTCTTCGGGGAGTCCGGCAGCCGCGAGCCCGGCGCGCATCGCCGCGACGATCTCGCGTGTCGAATGGCGGCTTTCGCTGCCCCCGCGCAGGATCACCGCATTGCCCGATTTGAGGCACAGCGCGCTGGCATCGGCGCCGACATTGGGGCGCGATTCGTAGATCATCCCGATCACCCCGATCGGCACTGCAACGCGCTCGATCGTCAAATCGTTGGGACGTTCGAAGGTCGCGAGCACCCGGCCCACCGGGTCGGGCAGGTCGGCGATTTCCTCGAGCGCGCTGGCCATGCCCTCGATCCTTTCCGCGTCGAGCATCAGCCGGTCGATGAAACTGTCCGGCTTGGTGTCGCGAACGCTATCGACGTCCTTGCGGTTGGCCTCGATCAGCTTGTCTGTGGAATCGCGCAGCGCCTTGGCGGCTTCGCGCAGCGCGGTGTTCTTGGCCTCGGTCGAGGCGGCGGCAAGTCCGCGCGTCGCGGCACGGGCGCGCTCGCCGAGCTGCGCGATGTGAATGGCGGGGTCCAGGGTCTGGTCGGTCATGGGGTCCTCGTGAGTCTTTTCGTTATCAGGCGGTTGGGCCGGTCGCTCAGCGCAATTCCTCGGCGCGGCGATAGGCGGCTTCGAGCGTGGAACGGATCAGGCGCGTGAAATCGCCATTGCCGTTGAGCGCATCGAGACCCGCTGCGGTGGTCCCACCCTTGCTCGTCACCGAATTGCGCAAGGCCTCGAGCGGTTCACCGGTCTCTTCGGCCATTGCGAGCGTGCCGCGCATCGTGTCGAGCACCATGCGGCGTGCCTGTGCCTCGTCAAAGCCGAGGCCAATCGCGGCCTCGACATAGGAACGCGCCATCTCGAATACGTATCCGGGGCCGGATCCGGCGATCGCGGTGACCTTGTCGAGCGCGTCCTCGCTTTCGACCTCGATTACCGAGCCGGTGCGCTCCATCATCGCGATCGCGTGCCTTTGCTGATCGGGTGAGACACTGGCAGAAGCAAACAGTCCGCTGACACCGCGACCGATCGCGGCGGGCAGATTGGGCATGACCCGGATCACGGGCCTGCCGCCGCTCGCTGTGTCGAGCCGCGCGGCGGAACAGCCGGCCGCAATCGAAAGCAGGACCGCGTCATCGGCGAAAACATCGCGGTAATCGGGCAGCACGTCGTCGACCTGCTGCGGCTTGATCGCGACAACCACCATTTCGAACTTGCGATCGTCCAGATCGCCGCGGCTCCCGACGAGTTCGACGCCTTCGGGAGCGGAATCGAGACCCGGATCAACTATAGTGAAATCCTCGTCGCCCTTTTTCCAGAATGAAAGAAGGGCGCTTCCCATTTTTCCGCATCCGATCAACAGTATTTTCAAGTCAAACCTCTCTTTAAGCCACTTACATTTGGTAATTCCAAGTCAAAGCCGAAGGAATTACCTGAAATTACGGGTCAGCCAGGTTGCAGAGCGTGATATCCATCAAAATGCAATCTACCTGTTGTGCACTGCACAATGAGTAACTAGATAGGCGGTCGATAATTTCAAGCGAATTACAGGATTCATCGTGGTTGAAAACAAGAAACTTGTCGTCAAAATCGGTTCCAGCCTGCTCGCCAACACCGACCTTCTCACCCCCCGTTTCGGCTTCATGCAGCGCCTTCTGGAAGATATCGCCCGGCTCAAGCAGGATGGCTACGACGTCATCCTTTGCTCATCAGGCGCGGTGGCGCTGGGTTTGAAGACGGTGGGCGAGACCCCCGAAACCGCAGGGCTGAGCGACAAGCAGGCCGCCGCCGCCTGCGGAATGCCGCTGCTCCTCAACGCCTACAAGCAGGTCGGGCACGAATACGGGCTCGAGATCGCCCAGGTGTTGCTCACGCTCGGCGATTTCGAGGATCACCGCCGCTTCCTCAACACCAAGAACACGATCCACCGTCTGCTCCAGTCCTCGGTCGTCCCGATCGTCAACGAGAACGACACGATCACCACCGAGGAAATCCGCGTCGGCGACAATGACAGGCTGGCGGCCAAGATCGCGCAGATGGTCGAGGCGCAGGAATTCATCATCCTCACCGGCGTGGACGGGCTTTACGACCGCAATCCCGACGAGGAGGGCGCGCAGCTGGTCGAGGAGGTCAGCGACGTGACCGAATATCTCGACGCCACCACCGGCATGAGCACGCTCGGCACGGGCGGGATGCTGACCAAGCTTCAGGCCGCCAACATGGCGCAGAATTCAGGCTGCGTGACCTACATCGCCAATGGCGAGGCCGACCGGCCGCTATCCTCGGTGGTCCGCGGCGAGCGGCGCTGCACCAAGTGCCTCGCGAACGAGAAGCCGATGTCGGGCTGGCGCGCGTGGCTGGCCGATCGCCTGCAGATGGCAGGCGCGCTCGTGCTTTCCGACGAGGCGGCCGGCAGGCTCGGCAATGGCGAACCGATCCGCCGCGCCGACGTCGTCTCGATCGACGGTGACTTCAGCCGCGGCGACGTGCTGCACATCTATGACCGCAGCGGTGTCGAGCGCGCGCGCGGCCTTTCGGACTTCACCTCGGAGGAAACACGGGTGCTGATCACCAAGCCCGACCTGC
>JBFHIF010000068.1:0-6529 GCA_041596595.1 Erythrobacter sp.
ACCAATCTCGAGCCCCACGACGTGCTGTTCATCGACGAGATCCATCGGCTTAATCCGGTGGTCGAGGAAGTTCTCTACCCGGCGATGGAAGATCGCGCGCTCGATCTCATCATCGGCGAGGGACCGTCGGCGCGGAGCGTGCGGATCGACCTGCCAGCTTTCACGCTGATCGGTGCAACCACGCGGCAAGGGCTCCTCACCACGCCGCTGCGGGACCGCTTCGGCATTCCCGTCCGGCTTCAATTCTACACGCCGGAGGAACTCGAACTCGTGGTGACGCGCGGCGCACGGCTGCTTGGGCTCGATATCGATGCCGAAGGGGCGCGGGAGATTGCGCGCCGAAGCCGGGGGACCCCGCGCGTCGCGGGTCGCCTGCTGCGCAGGGTTCGCGACTTCGCTCACGTCGCTGACAAGGTCACTGTCACACGCGCAATGGCCGATGACGCGCTGACCCGGCTCGAGATCGATCGCCTCGGCCTCGATGCGATGGACCGCCGCTACCTCACCATGATCGCCACCACCTACAAGGGTGGGCCGGTTGGGGTCGAGACACTCGCAGCCGGGTTGGCCGAGCCGCGCGACACGGTCGAGGACGTGATCGAGCCCTATCTCATCCAGCTCGGTCTGCTCGCGCGCACGGCGCGCGGGCGAGTGCTCAACGATGCAGGGTGGGAGCACTTGGGAATGTCCCCACCGCGTTCGGGCGGGGCGCAGGAGCAACTTTTCGAAGACTGACCGGGTCTTGGGAATTCGGCGATCCAGCTAACATTATTGCTAACCGGCACGTCCAAAGCGGTGTCAAAACGGGACGGCGAAGGTGAAACATGCCTGATTTGCGAGGTTTGGAGCGCTTTACGGCCGGGATTCGTGGTTAATCGCATTGCGCCTGCCACCTCAAGATGCCCATGAAAGCATTGGATTTGGTGGCGATGCGGGGGAGCCGTATCGAGCCAAGGAGGCAAGGCAAGGTTCGGACATATGTCGCTCAAACTCGCTGCAGCAAAGCTATCCGCCGCGGTCGCGGGTGTGGCCCTGATCCAGGGTGGCGCGGTTCGGGTCGCGGAGCCCCTCAACACCGAAGACCCGCAATACACCACGAATATCGACGGCAAGCTGATCAAGGGCGAACCGCAGAGGGTCGAGATTGCCGAACCGCAATATATCAAGACGCGCACGCGCCAGGTGCCTCGCCCTGAAGAGCGCCGTCGCCGGATTGTCGAGCGGACGATCGAATGTCAGCCGATCGCTCCGGGGGCGATGGCTCGCGGCGCGCCGCTGCCGGCCGGGGCGACCCGGGCTTATATCGACGTGGAAGAATGCCCCCCAATCCAGCAGGTGGCCTATGCAGCGGCTCCCTTGCCACCACTTCCGCCGATCGGCGGCGGAGGCGGCGGCGGCCCGGTCATCATCGGTGGCTCCGGAGGTTTCGGTGGCGGCTTCGGTGGCGGGTTCTTCGGCGGATTTTTCGGGGGCGGGGGCTCCTCGTCGGGCGATGTCTCGGTCGTCAGTACGACCACCACCGGCGGACAGGGCGGTTCGTCGGGCATCGTCATCGACATCATCAACGACAATTCCACTTCGACCACCTCGTCCTCAGGAACGATCAGTTCCTCGACCGGCTCGGTTTCGACTTCAAGCACGACCGGCGGCGTGAGCACATCGACCGGCGGGGTCTCGACTTCGAGCACCACTGGCGGAGTGAGCACTTCGACCGGAGGCATTTCGACCTCGACCTCGAGCACGACTGGCGGGGTTTCGACCAGCACCGGTGCCGTCTCGAGCACGAGTTCGAGCAGTTCGGGCAACGTCTCGTCGAGCACTGGAGCGGTGTCGAGCAGCAGTTCGACCAGCTCGGGCAACGTCTCCAGCTCGACCGGAGGTGTTTCCTCGAGCACGGGTGCGGTCTCTTCGAGCACCGGCGCGGTTTCCTCGAGCACAGGCGCGGTCTCTTCGAGCACCGGCGCTGTCTCGTCGTCTTCTGGCAATGTATCCAGCAGCTCGGGTAATGTCTCAAGCAGCTCGGGTAATGTCTCCAGCAGCTCGGGTAACGTCTCAAGCAGTTCCGGCAACGTCTCAAGCAGTTCCGGCAACGTCAGCACTTCGACCGGTGGTAGCTCGTCATCCTCCTCATCGAGCAGTTCTTCCTCTTCCTCGAGCAGCTCGTCCTCGTCCAGTTCGGGCGGCACGTCGGGTGGTGGCAGTTCGTCGGGTGACATGACCAGCAGCACAAGCTCGTCCTCGGGTTCGTCCTCCTCGTCTTCGTCGAGCAGTTCGTCCTCGACCTCCTCGTCCTCCTCCTCGTCGAGCTCTTCGTCGAGCAGTAGCTCATCCACGGGCGGGACGAGCAGTGGAACGGAAGTTCCTGCCCCGCCGATGATGGCGCTGTTCGGCCTGGCCGCAGCCGCAATCCTTTCGCGGCGCAAGTTCAAGGTCAAACGCGACTGCTGATCTGGATCGCGGCCAAGGTCGCGATGGCGCGCCCCAAGTGTCGGCGACGAGGCTTCCAATAGCGATCGGGTGCGCAAAGCCCCTCTTTGTCTAGCCTTCCATCGCGTGGCGACGATCGGGTCTTGCTCTGCGGCCCCGTCCAAGGCTCAGAGAACCCACATTGCCCTTGCCAAAGTGATGATTGTCACGATTTGCTTGTTTGTTCGAGGTTCGAAGGGTCTCCCCTTCGGTCCTCGTGGCGCAGATCGTGAACCTACGACTGGCTCACAGACGCGGTCACTTGCCAACGTCGTGTTCGAGTGAACCGTCCGCCGCTATCCAGGCGTTTATGCCGCCGGCAAGATGCAGCACCGGCTCGCCGCTATGCGCCGCAAGTCTTTCGGCGGCAATTTGCGATCGTCTGCCCGAGCGGCAATAGATGATGATCTCGCGACTGTCGGACGGGTCGAGCTTAGCCGGATCGAAATCGTCGAGCGGAATATGCTCGGCACCCGGGATCATGCCTTCGGCGACCTCTTCGGCGGTTCGGACGTCGATAAGCCGGACATTGCCGAGGGCCAGACGGTCACGCAGCTGCTGGGCAGAGAGCGTCTGAACCATTGGTTCCGGCTCGACTGCGGAGACCTTCTCGGCCTGCGCGCCAGCAAGCGGCAGGGTTACGGCGGCGCTGATAATCGCGACTGCAGCGCCGCCGTAGAAAACGAGGTCCCGCAAAAGGGTCATGCGGCCAGTTTGCGCAGCACGTAATGGAGAATCCCGCCGTGGCGGTAATATTCCATCTCGTTGGCTGTATCGATCCGGCAAAGTGCAGTGAAGCTCGATTTCGAGCCATCGGCGCGGGTCACCTCGATCTCGACATCCTGAGCGGGGGAAAGATCGCCCAGACCCTTGATCGAGAAGGTGTCGTCAGCGCTCAGGCCGAGCGTTTCACGGGTGTCCCCGTCCTTGAACTGAAGCGGCAGCACGCCCATTCCGACGAGGTTTGAGCGGTGGATACGTTCAAAGCTCTCTACGATAACAGCGCGAACGCCGAGCAGGATCGTGCCCTTGGCTGCCCAGTCACGGCTCGACCCGGTCCCGTATTCCTTGCCTCCGACGACGATCAGCGGAGTGCCGTCTTCCTTGTGCTTCATCGCCGCGTCGTAAATCGGCATCTGCTCGCCATTATAGGTCGTGTAACCACCCTCAACGCCGGGGACCATCTCGTTGCGGATACGGATATTGGCAAAGGTGCCGCGCATCATCACCTCGTGGTTTCCGCGCCGCGATCCGTAGGAATTGAAGTCGCGTTTGGCGACCTGATTGGCCTTGAGATAGGAGCCGGCGGGGCTGTCTTCCTTGATCGATCCCGCTGGCGAAATATGATCAGTGGTCACGCTGTCACCAAGGATCGCAAGCGGCTTCGCATCGACGATATCGGTGATCGGTGCCGGGGTCATGTCCATCCCTTCGAAATAGGGAGGGTTGGCGACATAGGTCGAACCTGCACGCCACGGATAGGTGTCCGACGGTTCGACGGTGATGGCCTGCCAGTGCTCGTCGCCATCATAGACGTTGGCATAGCGGCTTTCGAACATCGAGCGGTCGATATTGGCCGCGCGGTGTTCCGCGATTTCCGCATTGGTGGGCCACAGGTCGGCGAGCATCACGTCATTGCCGTCCTGATCCTGGCCGAGGGGAGTGGTGGTGATGTCCTCGGTAACGGTTCCCTTGAGCGCGTAGGCGACCACGAGCGGGGGGGAGGCGAGGAAATTCGCTCTCACATCGGGCGAAACGCGGCCCTCGAAGTTGCGGTTGCCCGAAAGCACGCTCGCCGCGACGATGTCGTTGTTGTTGATTGCGGCAGAGATCGGCGGGGCCAGCGGGCCGCTATTGCCGATGCAGGTAGTGCAACCATAGCCGACGAGATCGAACCCGATCGCGTCGAGATGGTGCTGGAGGCCCGATTTCACGAGGTAATCGGTCACCACCTGCGATCCCGGCGCGAGGCTCGTCTTGACCCACGGCTTGGGCTTGAGCCCCTTTTCGTTCGCTCTCTTGGCGACCAGACCAGCAGCGATGAGAACGTCGGGATTGGACGTGTTTGTGCAACTCGTGATTGCGGCAATCACTACGTCGCCATCGCCAATGTCGTGATCCTTGCCCTCGACATCGACGCGCAGCGGTTCGTCCTTCGAGTACACCGACTTGAGATCGCTGTTGAACAGCTCGTCCACCTCGGTGAGGATCACCTTGTCCTGCGGGCGCTTGGGTCCTGCCAGGCTCGGAACGACCTTGGCCATGTCGAGCGAAAGCGTCTTCGAGAATACCGGCTCGTGCGACGGGTCGAACCACATTCCCTGTTCCTTCGAATAGGCTTCGACCAGCGCGATCTCATCTTCGCTGCGACCGGTGAGGCGCAGATATTCCATGGTCTTGTCGTCAATGCCGAAGAACCCGCAGGTCGCGCCGTATTCGGGGGCCATGTTGGCGATGGTCGCCCGGTCGGCGAGAGTCAGGTTCGCAACCCCTTCGCCGTAGAATTCGACGAAGCGCCCGACCACGCCGACTTCGCGAAGCATCTGCACGCAGGTGAGCACAAGGTCGGTTGCTGTCACGCCTTCGGCCATCCGCCCGGTCAGCTTGAAGCCCACGACTTCGGGGATCAGCATCGAGATCGGCTGCCCGAGCATTGCCGCTTCGGCCTCGATCCCGCCGACACCCCAGCCAAGCACGCCGAGGCCGTTAATCATGGTGGTGTGGCTGTCGGTCCCGACGCAGGTGTCAGGATAGGCTACCATCTGCCCGTCCGGGCCTTCGCTCGCCCACACGCCCTTGGCGATATGTTCGAGATTGACCTGGTGGCAGATCCCGGTGCCCGGGGGCACGGCCGAGAAGTTCTCGAAGCTCTTCGAGCCCCATTTGAGGAAGTCATACCGCTCGGCATTACGCTCGTATTCGAGCGCCATGTTCGCTTCCATCGCTTTGGGGTGACCGAACTCGTCGACCATCACCGAGTGATCGATCACCAGATTGACTGGAACCTGGGGGTTGATCTTGGCGGTGTCGCCGCCGAGTTGCTTGATCGCGTCGCGCATCGCAGCAAGGTCGACCACGCAAGGCACGCCGGTGAAATCCTGAAGCAGGACACGAGCCGGACGATACTGGATCTCGTTGCCGGTTGCCGGGTTGTCCTGCCAGTCGACGATCGCCTGGATATGCCCGCGCCCGACCGTGAACCCCTCGTCCTCGAAACGCAGCAGGTTTTCGAGAAGCACTTTCATCGAATTCGGCAGTCTCGACACGTCACCCAGTTTTTCCGCCGCCTTGGCGAGCGAATAATAGGCGTATTCCTTGCCGTTCACCGAAAGGGTCGAACGGGTGCCGAGCGTGTCCTTGCCGATTGCTGTCATCGCGAGTGGTTCTTCCTTAGACTGGATCGATGCGGGCGAAGCCGATCGATAGAGGGTTTTCCGGGCAAAGGCCCGACGATCGAATTTGTCTCGGCAAGTGCGCGCTTCTCTTGGCGAGGTCAAGACCCCGGCGGGGGGAACCGGCGGCCGACGAAAATCATTGGGCACACATAGCAGACCGGCAATCGGCACGGGGGGAATGGAGACGAGCGATGAGAAGTTCGACAAACAAGTCCTCGGGCGCAAGCAATGCGGTTCGTGCAGGTATAGCCGCGGCATCGCTCGCGATGATATCCTGCTTCGGAGCAGCGGCGGGTCTGGCAAGCGCGGCTGATTCCGATCAGCCCGCAAGCGATGCGTCACTCGATCAGAGCGGAGGTGACTAGGCCTCGAGTCTGGCTGCCCGCGGACGCATCGCGATCCAGCATCCCGTCACGATCAGTGCCGTCCCCGCGATGGTTGTGAGGGTCACGGGTTCCCGGAAGAAAAGCCACCCGAACAGGCTGGCCCAAAGAAAGCCTGAATATTCTATCGGCACCAGCGCCTGCGCCTCGGCACGGGCATAGGCCCACGCGATCGCCATCGCCCCGGCGACGGTAAGCGCGCCAGCACCTGCGATGGACCAGAGCGTTTCGGCCTGCGGGATGGTGCCGAGAAACGGTGCAAACAACAGCAGCACCGCTCCGCCG
>JBFHIF010000069.1:0-6496 GCA_041596595.1 Erythrobacter sp.
CCGAGATGGACGCCCAGCGCGGGCGTTTTGTCGAAGGCTGCAAGGCCGTTTCCGACATCGACGCCAAGCGCGCGAACGAGTTGTTCGATTTGATCGACAAGTTCGCCGGCTACGGCTTCAACAAGTCGCACGCCGCAGCCTATGCGCTGCTCGCCTATCAGACAGCGTGGCTCAAGGCGCACTATCCCGAGGAATTCTACGCCGCCTCGATGTGTTTCGATCTGCACCAGTCGGAAAAACTGAACATCTTCGTCGACGATGCGCGGCGCTATCGCCCGCCGGGCTCCAAGGAGAGCGAGGGCGGGATTGAGGTGCTACCGCCCGACGTGAACGCCTCCGAAGCGCGGTTTACCGTCGAGCAGACCGATCGCGGCTATGCGGTTCGATATGCACTCGCCGGTATTCGCAATGTCGGTGAGAAGGCGATGGAATCGCTCGTTGCCGAAAGGCTCGCGAGGGGCCCTTTCCAGAGCGTCAAAGACTTCTGCGAACGCATGCCTCAAGGCGCGATCAATCGCCGACAGCTCGAAGGGCTTGTCTGCGCCGGCGCGCTCGATGGGCTGGAGCCCAATCGCGCCCTGCTGCACGGCAATGTCGACATGCTTCTCGCGGTGGCAGACGCGGCCTTGCGCGAAAGATCGAGCGGGCAGGGGGGCTTGTTCGGCGGCGATGCTGCGCCAGAAGACGAGATGCGATTGCAAGCGGTCGAGGAATGGTCGCGCTCCGAACGGATGGCGAAAGAGCGCGAGAATTTCGGGTTCTACTTTTCAGCCCATCCGGTGCAGCAATTCCGGGATGTCGCATCCGCTCAGGGCGCGCGCACCTATCAGAGCCTGATGGAAGCGGGCGCCCCTCCCGGCGGGCGCGGCCACGCAGTCATCGCAGCGATGGTCGAGAACGTGAACAAGGCCCGGACAAAACGCGGAGCCGAGTTTGTCCGTGCGGATTTTTCTGACGCCTCGGGACAGTTTTCCGCGGCCTGTTTTGAAGAGGCCCTGGTGCCGCAATTCCTCGCATGGGCGCAGGACGGCACGTGCCTCCTGCTCAATGTCGAGCTCGATTCGCCCAATCCGGGCGAGCCGCCGCGCCTCACCATTCGCGGGGCGCGCCCGCTTGCCGATGTCAGCGG
This sequence comes from Erythrobacter sp., assembly GCA_041596595.1. GTDB lineage: Bacteria > Pseudomonadota > Alphaproteobacteria > Sphingomonadales > Sphingomonadaceae > Erythrobacter. Next base: position 1,130 of record JBFHIF010000069.1, read on the forward strand.
ATCGACCCCGATGGTGCTTCGCGCCGATGTGCTTGATGAAAGTGCGCTCGCCGAATTGCGACTCGAACTGACCACCACAGCCAAGGACGCGCCGGGCGAGGTGGTGGTGCGTCTGATCCTGGCCGACGGGGGCGAAGCGCTCGTGCGACTGGGATCGGATTTCGTTCTCACCGGCGAGATCGCGGAACGGATCTCGGGCATTGCCGGGCTCCTCAACGTCTCGCTGGCCCCACTGCGCGGAAGTGCACGGCTCAAGCTGGTCGCCTGACGCACAACCTCGACCCGCCGCCTGCCTAACCGATTGCATTGAACTCTTCCCGGCTGCATGAATGCGTTCGGGAAAGAAACGCTTTATGGCAGTTGGAGAGGATTGACGATGAGTTCAGGCAAGCTCGGAGCGATGCAGGAAACCACGATGCGCGTTACCGACGTGATCGATCACGCCGCGCGCGAGTTCGGCCCGCGCGAGATCGTCACCCGCTGGGCTGACGGCAGCGAAACCCGCACTGACTGGGCCGGTATCCGCCGCGATGCGATCAAGATGGCGCAGGCACTGCAAGCCCTTGGGATCAAACCGGGTGAGCGGGTGGCGAGCCTCGCCATGAACCATTCGCGCCATCTCGTGAGCTGGTATGGCGTTGCGGGGATGGGCGGGGTGCTCCACACGATCAATCCCAGACTGTTTGAAGATCAGCTCGAATATATCGTCAACCATGCCGAGGATAAGGTGCTGTGCTACGATGCGGCGTTCCAGCCGATCGTCGACAAGATGCGCGATCGCTGGACCACGGTCGAACACTATATCTGCTATGACAGCGACGAGAACACGACCGCGTTCGAGGACTGGATCGGCGCCCAGGATGGCGATTTCGAATGGGTCATGGGATCGGAAACCGATCCTTGCATGATCTGCTACACTTCGGGGACCACCGGTAACCCCAAGGGCGTGCAATACGAGCACCGTTCGACCGTGCTGCACGCGCTGAGCGGTCTCCAGCCTGCCGCGTTCAATTTTTCCGCCGCATCGGTCATGCTTCCGGTCGTGCCGATGTTCCATGCCGCAAGCTGGGGATTGCCCTATGCGGGTGCGATGGCGGGGATCAAGTTCGTCTTCAGCGCGGTCAACGATCCCGCCGTGCTGCATGAACTGATGCTTCGCGAAAAGGTAACGGATAGCGCGGGCGTGCCAACGGTATGGCTGGCGCATTTCCAGTATTGCGATGCCGAGGGCATCGAATTGCCGCCGCTCAAGGCCGCAACGATCGGTGGGTCTGCGGCCCCCAAGTTTATGATCGAGAGGCTGATGAAGAACGGCACCCGCGTTCAGCACGCCTGGGGGATGACCGAGACGTCTCCGATCGGCACGGTCGGCGGCCCGACTTGGGACTGGGACGAGCTCAGCTTCGAGGAAAAGGTCAATAAGTGCGCGATGCAAGGCCGCCCGATTTTCGGGGTCGAATTGCGGACCGTCGATCTCGATGACATGAAAACCGAACTGCCGCGCGACGGCGAGACATCAGGCGCGCTGCAGATACGCGGCCCGTGGGTCATCAAACGATACTTCAAGGCCGAAGAAGACGCGGTCAACGAGGATGGCTGGTTCGACACCGGTGACGTGGGCATCCTTCATCCCGACGGAACGCTGCAACTGACAGACAGAACCAAGGACGTGATCAAGTCGGGCGGCGAATGGATCAGCTCGGTCGAGCTTGAGAACGCGGCGGTAGGCCATCCCGCAGTGGCAGAAGCGGCGTGTATCGGGATGCCGCATCCCAAGTGGGACGAACGCCCCGTGCTATTCGTGGTAACGAAGCCGGGCTCTGAATGCACGGGGGATGACATCGTCGAGCATTTGCGCTCGCAGGTGGCCAAGTGGTGGCTTCCCGACGCGGTGGAATTCGTCGACGATATTCCTCACACCGCCACCGGCAAGATATCGAAGAAGGACCTGCGCGCCCGGTTTTCCGATTACGCGCTGGTGGACTGACGCCATGAGCGACGTCTTCATCGACCCATCGCCCGCTAACTTCAAGGCGTTCAAAGACTTGCCGCGCGACGAGCCGATCCACATGCTCAACCTGCTGCGCTATCGCGATCTCGCCGAATATCCGCACAATCACAAGCACGCGGGCAAGGGGTGGACCGGGCGACGCGCCTACCAGGAATACGGCAAGACCAGCGGCCCGATCTTTGCGCGAGTGGGCGGCAGCATCGTATGGCGCGGCGTGTTTCAGACAATGGTGACCGGCCCCGGAGACATAACCTGGGATGACGGCTTCATCGCTCAGTATCCGCATAGCGGTGCGTTCTTCGAAATGATCAAGGACCCCGAATACCAGAAGGCGGTGATCAACCGCAGCGCGGCTCTCGCCGATAGCCGGTTGGTGCGCTTCAAGCCGGGCGCGACGGGAGCCGGGTTCGGCTGATCAGATTAAAGCGCTACATCGCCGCCAGCACGGCCGCATAGATCGCGGCGGCAAGCGCGAACGGCCAGAAACGGCTCTCGCGCTCTTCCGGCAATTCCTCCTTGAGAACGTTGAGCACGACGCTGCCTGCGAGCAGGGCGAACAGCATGGCGATCGCCTCGGGCCCGATCTCGACGGCGAAGCCGAGAAATGCCCCGACGACCACTGCCGTGGACAAAACCCAGCGGCCGTAGGCATCGTAAAGGTGGCGATGGTGGCTCCGCAGTCCGTGATCATTGGTCGCGAAGTGAACCGCCATCGCGCTGGCGTAGAGCGTGAGATCGCGCAAATCGGCTTCCCCATATTCGTGCAGAAGGAAACCGATCAGCAGGTTATAAACGGCGAAGGAGCCGATATGGAGCCAGAACAGGTTGTTGGGGTCTTGCTTGCCCTCCTTGCCGCCCTGACTGCGCGCGGTTCCGTGCAAGAGCATCACGCGCTCGACACCGTAGAAGGCGACCAGCCCGACAAGCGCCAGCGAAAGCAGGACCGTTTCAGCATTCTCGGGCCCTAATCCGAGGTGCTCGGTAAAGGTTTCGCGGTGAGCGAACAATTCCGGCAGCAGGTGAAGAAACACATAGGCCACCGCGATCCCACCGGCGGCTGAAAGGTAGGCGCTGCGCGGGGTGGAATCGAGGAACCGCAGCCTTCCGGCGAACAGATGCACTGCAGCAAAGCCGAGCGCGATGGCGACCACTGTGATGCTCATGCTGCAAGCGGGATGAAAGGCGACAATAAAACCGGCATCGCTCCATGCAATGATTGCAGACGCATCGCCGTTCCACAATGCCGCGACCGGAGACGCTGGCGAAGGCGGATGCGTAAAGGCGCTGGCGCTAACCCGCTCGAATTGGCAGGGTGCCAGGCATGGAAGTCAAGACCATCGCGATGCTGACCGCCGGGGGGCTCGCTCCTTGCCTCAGTTCTGCCGTGGGCGGGCTGATCGAGCGATATGACGCAACATCGCGCGATATCCGCATCATCGCTTATCGCAATGGCTATGCCGGGCTGCTTACCGGGAACTGGGTCGAAGCCTCTGCCAGGGTGCGCGCCGATGCGGGCAGACTTCATGCCTTCGGGGGAAGCCCGATCGGAAATAGCCGAGTGAAGCTCACCAACGTCGAGGATTGTGTGAAGCGCGGCCTGGTCAAGGAGGGCGAGGATCCGCTGGCGGTTGCCGCTGCGCAACTCGAGCGCGATGGCGTCGATGTCCTCCACACGATCGGCGGCGATGATACCAACACTGCGGCGGCAGACCTCGCGGCATTCCTCAAGGCCAACGGACACGACCTCACCGTCGTCGGTTTGCCCAAGACGATCGACAATGACGTGGTCCCGATCCGCCAGTCGCTTGGCGCCTGGACCGCCGCCGAACAGGGCGCGATTTTCGCTCGCAACATCATCGCGGAACATTCGGCCAATCCGCGGATGCTGATCGTCCACGAGGTCATGGGGCGCAATTGCGGTTGGCTGACTGCGGCGACCGCGCGCGACCATCATGAATGGGTCAAGGCTGCACCCTTTGCCGAATGGGTCGACAATGCCGCAGCGCGGTGGGACGTCCACGGCGTTTACATTCCCGAGCGCGCTTTCGATATCCGCACCGAAGTCGAAAGGCTCCGCGCGATCATGGACGAGCATGACGGGGTCAACCTGTTCATCTCGGAAGGCGCCGGTTCGCGCGAGATTGTTGCCGCGATGGAGGAAGCGGGCGAAGACGTGCCACGCGATGCCTTTGGCCACGTCCAGCTCGACAAGATCAATCCGGGCAAATGGTTCGCAGGCCAGTTTGCCGAGCACCTCGGGGCGGAAAAGGTCCTGGTTCAGAAAAGCGGCTACTTCTCCCGTTCCGCTCCGGCCAATGCGGCCGATCGCGCCTTGATCCGCGCCTGCACCGACCTCGCGGTCGAAGCTGCGCTTGCCGGGCAATCGGGCGTGGTCGGGCAGGATGAGGATCACGCCGACACGCTGCGGGTCATTGAGTTCGAACGGATCAAGGGCGGCAAGCCCTTCGACACCTCTACACCCTGGTTTGCCGAAATGCTCGGGGAATTGGGACAGGCCTAGCGCGGCTGCTTCAAAGCAACCGCATCTGACCACCCACCTCGGGCGGCCTGAAACGCGAGCAATCAAGCTCGAAATTGGTCTTGGAGATCCCCGCTTTCCTGCAAGCGACACGGAACCGCGTGCGGAACAGGTCGGCCCAGACACCCTGCGGCTTCATCCGGGTGAAGAAATCGGGATCGTTATCCCTTCCGCCCCGGATCGAGCGGACGATCGACATCACCTTTCCCGCGCGGTCGGGATAATGAACCTCGAGCCATTCGCGAAACAACGGGGCGACCTCGTGTGGCAGGCGAAGCGGGATCCAGCCCGCGCTTTTTACACCGAGCGCCCCGGCACGCTCGACGATCCCTTCCATGAACTCATCGGTGATCGCGGGGATGATGGGGGAAACAGAGCAATGCACCGGGACGCCCGCCTCGACCAGCTTGCCAAGCGCGGAGAGCCTTTTTGCGGGCGAGGCGCAGCGCGGTTCGAGCTTGCTCGACAGGGCGGGATCAAGGCTGGTCACCGATATGGCGACAGCCACGAGATCCATCGCTGCCATCTCACGCAACAAATCGAGATCGCGCAGGACCCGGTCCGACTTCGTCGTGATGGTCACCGGATGGCGCGCCTCGAGACACACCTTGAGCACCTGCCGCGTAATGCAATAGGTCCGCTCGATCGGCTGGTACGGGTCGGTATTGGTTCCCATCGCGATCGGCGCAGGGCGATAGCCGGACTTGGCGAGCGTTTTTCGCAGCAGGTCCGCTGCCTCAGGCTTGGCGAACAGGCGGGTTTCAAAGTCGAGTCCCGGCGACAGGTCGTGAAACGCGTGGGTGGGGCGCGCAAAGCA
>JBFHIF010000070.1:0-6447 GCA_041596595.1 Erythrobacter sp.
CGGGCGCGGCTTTACCCTGCAGGGCCATGAGAAGGGCTTCTTCGTCGGTCCGACGCTGATCGACCGCGTCACCCCGGACATGAAGAGCTACCAGGAGGAGATCTTCGGACCCGTGCTCCAGATCGTGCGCGCAAAGGACTTCGAGGACGCGGTGCGCCTGCCGAGCGAGCATCAATACGGCAACGGCGTGGCGATCTTCACCCGCAACGGCCACGCCGCGCGCGAATTTGCACACCGCGTGAATGTCGGGATGGTCGGGATCAACGTGCCGATCCCGGTGCCGGTGAGCTATCACAGCTTTGGCGGCTGGAAACGCTCGGGCTTCGGCGATGTCGACCAATACGGGATGGAAGGCCTGAGGTTCTGGACCAAGGCCAAGAAGATCACCCAGCGCTGGCCCGATGGCGGCGGCGACGGGTCGAACGCCTTCGTCATTCCGACCATGGGCTGATCCGATGCGCGGCGGGTTGATCCTGGCCTCGTTGCTCGCCCTCGCGGCGTGCGGTGACGGGAGGAACGCGGACAAGACGGCGGGCGATCCGTCGCCTGCCGCGTCGAGCACTCCCATCCCGGTCGAACCCGATGGCGGGATCGGCGACGGCGCCGGACCTCCGGGCGATGCAGCGGCAATCGCAGCCGGGCGTATCCCGCAACGATTCCAGGGCGTGTGGGATTACGAGGGCGGCACCTGCGATCCGGCGTCGGACCTGCGGATGGAAATCTCCGCAAGCGAGATCCTGTTCTACGAATCGATCGGGCTGGTGAAGAAGGTGAAGCCCGATGGCGATGCCATTCTCGTCACCCTGGCGATGGAAGGCGAAGGCGAAACGTGGGAACAGGTTACCCGCTTCGCGCTTTCGGGTTCAGGCAAGGACAGGCGGCTGCACTCGACCGACGCAGACGAGCCCAAATCGGTCGACGAGTATCCGAGCAAGAGCTGCCCGTCCTGATCAACACGCAGGAGACCCGTTATGCGCCTTCCCACCCTCTCCCTGATCGCCGCATCCTCTCTGGCGGGATGCTCCTACGCGACCGCAGAGCCGGTCAACTCGGCCCCGAACCCCATCGAAAAGCCGGTGCAGCACCGCTGCCAGGCCGAACCCGTGCAATCCCACGTGGGGCACAAGGCGACCCAGGCGATGGGCGCGGCTATCTTGCGCGATAGCGGCGCGCACACCCTGCGCTGGGGTCCGCCCGACAGCGCGTGGACGATGGATTACCGCGAAGACCGCGTGAACGTGCGCTACGACCGATCGATGACGATTACCGCGATCACCTGCGGATGACCCGCGGGTGACCGAATATCGCCGCGCCAGTTCGGGTTCGCCGTTCGAGGACAGCTTCGGTTTCTGCCGCGCGGTGCGGGTGGGCGACCGGATCATTGTTGCCGGGACCGGACCGATCGAGCCCGACGGCTCGACCACGCCGGGCGATGCGGCGGCGCAGGCCACAAGGTGCTGCGAGATCATCTGCGCGGCGATCGAGGAACTGGGAGGCCGGCCGCAGGATGTCGTGCGCACCCGGATGCTGCTCACCGATCCAGCCGATCAGGAGAAGGTCGGCGAAATCCACAAACGCTTTTTCGGGGACGCGCCTCCGGCTGCCACTATGGTGGGCGTGGCGTGGCTGTGCCGACCTGAATGGAAGGTCGAAATCGAAGCCGAGGCGATCGTTCGATCCTGATCGTCGGCAAGGCTTCCCACGGCGCGTTTGAGGGGTTAATGCGCCCGGCATGAACGGACAATTTCAACTCACAGACGACCAGCTGGCGATCCAGGAAATGGCGCAGCGGTTCACCGCAGACAACATCACCCCCTTTGCCGCCGAATGGGACGAGAAAAGCCACTTCCCGCGAGATGTCATCCAGAGCACCGGCGAACTCGGGTTCGGCGCGATCTACGTGTCCGAGGAATCGGGCGGGATCAATCTGGGCCGGCTCGAAGCCGCGCTGATCATGGAAGCGATGGCCTATGGCTGCCCGGCAACCTCGGCCTATATCTCGATCCACAATATGGCCGCATGGATGATCGACCGTTTCGGCGGCGACACGGTCAAGCAGAAGTTTCTGCCCAAGCTGGTCACGCTCGAACACATCGCGAGCTATGCGCTGACCGAACCGGGCAGCGGATCGGACGCCGCCGGGCTCAAGGCCAGTGCGCGGCTCGACGGTGACCATTACGTTCTCAACGGAACCAAGCAGTTCATCTCTGGCAGCGGCTTCAACGACATCTATGTCACGATGGTCCGCACCGGCGAGCACAAGACCAAGGGCATCACTTGTCTCGTGATCGAGAAGGACACGCCGGGCGTCAGCTTCGGCAAGCCGGAAAAGAAGCTCGGCTGGAATGCCTCGCCCACCGCGCAGCTGATCTTCGAGGACGCGCGCATCCCGGTGGAAAACCGCGTCGGCGCAGAAGGCGAAGGCTTCCGCTTCGCAATGATGGGGCTCGATGGCGGGCGGCTCAATATCGGGGCCTGTTCGCTCGGCGGGGCGCAGCGCTGCCTCGACGAGGCGGTTGCCTACACCAAGGAACGCAAGCAGTTCGATCAGCCGGTGGCCGATTTCCAGAACACCCAGTTCATGCTCGCCGACATGGCGACCGAGCTGGAGGCCGCGCGTGCGCTGCTCTATCTCGCGGCGGTCAAGGTTACCGAAGATGCGCCCGACAAGAGCCGCTTTTCCGCGATGGCAAAACGTCTCGCGACCGATAGCGGATCGAACGTGGTCAACAATGCGCTGCAATTGTTCGGCGGATACGGCTATCTGCGCGAATATCCGATCGAGCGGTTCTGGCGTGATCTCAGGGTGCACTCGATCCTCGAAGGGACCAACCAGGTGATGCGGATGATTATTGGCAGGGACCTTCTGAGGCAATGAGCGACGACGTATTGATCCGCAAGAACGGCCTCGTCGGCCACATCTCGCTCGACCGGCCCAAGGCGCTCCACGCGCTGACGCTCGACATGTGTCACGCGATGAGCGCGGCGCTCTCGCAGTGGGAGCACGATGACGAGGTCGAGGCGGTGATCATCGATCACCATGACGGGCGCGGTTTTTGTGCAGGCGGCGATATCGCCTTCCTGCGCGATTCGGCGCTCAATGATGGCGGGGCTTCGGGGCGCGAGTTCTTCCACGACGAATACCAGCTCAACCACCAGCTGTTCACCTATCCCAAGCCGATCGTCGCTTTCATGGACGGAATCACGATGGGCGGCGGGGTGGGCATTGCCATGCCCGCGAAATATCGCGTTGCGACCGAGAACACCCGCTTCGCCATGCCCGAGACCGGGATCGGACTGTTCCCCGATGTCGGCGGCGGCTGGTATCTTTCGCGGCTCGGCGGACGGTTGGGCCAGTTTCTCGCCCTTACCGGGGCGCGGCTCGACGGCGCAGACTGCCTCTGGGCCGGGATCGCGACCCACTACCTTCCGCATGAACTGCTCGAAGACGTGAAAGCGCGGATCGCCGAGCGTCCGGGGCGCATTTCGGGTATCCTGTCCGAGCCCGCCGGAAGCCCGCCCAAGGCCCGAATCGAGGCCAATGCGGCGAAGATCGCCAAGCATTTCTCCTCGGACGAATTCGAGGAGATCCTTGCCAGTCTCGAAGCTGCCGAGGCCGAAGGCGACACCTGGGCTGCGACCGAGCGCGACACGCTCGGCACCAAGAGCCCGCAGACCTGCAAGGTTGCGCTGCGCCAGCTCAAGGAAAGCGCCGAGCTTTCCGATTTCGCCGACAACATGGTGATGGAATACCGTATCGCCAGCCGCGTGCTCACTCGCCCCGATTTTGCCGAGGGCGTGCGCGCGGTGATCACCGACAAGACCGGCGACCCGCAATGGGACCCGCCGACCCCGGAAGGGGTGACCGAAGACCTGATCGACCAGATCTTCGCGCCGCTGCCCGAGGACGAGGAATGGAAACCGCTCAAATGACCGACAAGACCGACTTCGAAACGATCCGCGTCGAGAAGAACGCGCAGGGCAATGACGGCGTGACTCTGATCACGCTTGACCGGCCCAAGGCTCTCAACGCGCTCAATTCCAAGGTCCTCGAAGAACTGATCGAAGCATTTGCCGATTACCAGTCGGACACCGGCCAGAGGTGCGCGGTGCTGACCGGCGAAGGCGAAAAGGCCTTTGCCGCCGGTGCCGACATCAAGGAAATGAGCGAGAAGGCTTCGGCCGATTTCTACCTCGACGATTTCTTTTCGCCGTGGACCAGCGAAATCGTGAAGAAGACCCGCAAGCCGTGGATCGCCGCGGTCAACGGTTTTGCGCTCGGGGGTGGGTGCGAGCTTGCGATGATGGCGGATTTCATCATCGCCTCTGACAACGCCAAGTTCGGCCAGCCCGAAATCAAGCTCGGCGTGGCTCCGGGCATGGGCGGCAGCCAGCGGCTGACCCGCGCGATCGGCAAGTCCAAGGCGATGGAAATGTGCCTCACGGGCCGCATGATGGACGCAGAGGAGGCCGAACGCGCCAACCTCATCGTGCGCGTCGTGCCGCAGGCCGACCTGCTCGCCGATGCCCTGAAAACCGCGGCCAAGATCGCCGCGATGCCGCCAATGGCCGCGATCGCGAACAAGGAAATGGTCAACGCCGCGTTCGAAACCACGCTCGACCAGGGGCTGATCATGGAGCGCCGGATCTTCCAGATCCTGACCGCATCGGAAGACAAGGCCGAAGGCATGGCCGCGTTCATCGAGAAGCGCGAAGGCAAGTGGAAGGGGCGCTAGAAGCGCTCCAGGGAAGGGATTTACGAGATGAAAATCGGCTTTATCGGCCTTGGCAACATGGGCGGCGGGATGGCCGCGAACCTGGTGAAGGCAGGGCACGACGTGCGCGCCTTCGACCTGTCGCAAAACGCGCTTGATGCCGCCAAGCATGCGGGGTGCTCGACCTTCGGCTCGATCGAGGAAGCGGTCAGCGATGCCGAGGCAGTCGTTACGATGCTCCCCAATGGCGAGATCGTGAAAGCGGTCTATTCGGATTCGGTCATTGGCGAGGCACCCAGGGGCGCGGCGCTGCTCGACTGCTCGACCATCGATGTCGCGACTGCGCGCGAGGTGATTGAAGCCGCCGAGGCAGCGGGCTACGACATGGTCGATGCGCCGGTTTCCGGGGGCATTGCCGCTGCCAATGCGGGCACGCTCACCTTCATGGTCGGCGGGACCGACAAGGCCTTCGAGCGGGCGAGGCCGATCCTCGATGCGATGGGCAAGGCGGTGATCCATGCCGGTGACGCGGGCAACGGGCAGGCCGCCAAGATCTGCAACAACATGCTCCTGGCGATCCACATGATCGGCACGTGCGAGGCCTTCAAGATGGCCGAGAAGCTCGGCCTCGATCCTCAGACTTTCTTCGATATTTCAAGCGTGTCGAGCGGTCAGAACTGGTCGATGACGAGCTATTGCCCGGTTCCCGGCGTCGGCCCGCAAGCACCGTCCGACAACGATTACCAGGGCGGATTTGCCGCCGCGTTGATGCTCAAGGATCTCAAGCTGGCGATGGAAGCCGCCCAGAGCGCGGGCGCGAACACCCCGCTCGGTCGCCACGCGCAGGAGCTTTACGAGGCCTTCGCCAAGGACAATGGCGGGCTCGATTTTTCAGGGATCATCAGGACGCTGTGATCTCGGCGATTACCTGATCGAGCCATTGCCGTGGGCGTGAGCGTCGGCCGATATCAGCGACGAATTCCTGGCCGCGCGCGACGCTTTGTAGCCGGCTTTCGATGAGCCAGCGGTCCTTGCGGTCGTGGTAGGATAGCCCGCCGCGTTTGAGCCAGTCGGGTCGTCGCCACAGGCTCGGCGGGCCACCGGGCACGGTCAGGCGGAGCGCATCGCTCGCCCGGTTGGCCGTCCTACCCTCCCCGCGCCAGATGACGTCATTCGAATGATGCAGCGCGAGCGCGTGCGGATGGGCGATCTCGAGCAAAACATCGGGCGCGCCCTGCGTCAGAGCAATCGTCTGCTCGACCTTGAGATAGCCGAATATGCGATGGTGCGGCTCGCCCCCGTCTTCCTCGGCGAACAGCCCGAAAAAGAGGAACACGTCCCCCACGCCCACGCCCTGGCGCTCGAGATGAGTCTGCGCCGCGCCGCATTGGCCGAACACGCAGGCCCCTTCATCGAGGAACATCGGATCGTGGTGACACAGGTCGTCCGACCCGAGCCTGCCCCTGCTCGCCTTGGCCGCGTGACCGCCGAGGCCGAGAGCGCCATAGGTGGTGCGCGAAGCTGCGCCCGCTGGGATCGGCAAGCTGACGGGGCGTCCGCCCACGATCGGTGAAGGCCCGCCGCCCGCGCTCGAATCGAAGCCCTTCCGGCTGAATACGATCCGCACCGTCCGGCTTTCCTCCGCCTAGCGGTCGCCCGTTTCGTGGCGGGTCGGCGTCCCGCCCGGCGTGGCTTCTTCTTCCCAGGCGAGCTTGGGCTTGCGCGCTGCGGC
>JBFHIF010000071.1:0-6432 GCA_041596595.1 Erythrobacter sp.
ATCGGCATCACGCCCTTGGTCGGGAGCAGGTAGTTGAGAATGCCGAACACGCTCTTCTTCATTTCGCCGGCATATTTGGTGCCGCCGATCAGGATCAGCTTTTCGGTGAGGTTCACCGCGATCACGGTTTCGCTGTTCGTGCCATGACGTTCGGGATCGGCGCGGAAACTGGGAAGATCGATGATCGTGTATTCGGGCGCGAAATCGGCCAGCTCGTCCGCGCTCGGCCGCACCAGAAGCGTGCGGATGAACAGGTTGTGCCAGGCCAGTTCGTTGATCACGCGCACATTGACCCGGTGCTCGGGCTGCGAGCCGCCGAACAGGTCGGCGATATAAAGCGTGCCCTTGTCTTTCAGAGCGGCGAGGAAATCGGCCTTGAGAGCGGCGAAATGTTCGGGGGTCATCCCCTTGTTGACCTTGCCCCACCACACGGTGTCCTCGGTCTCGCCATCGCGCACGATGAACTTGTCGTTGGCGCTGCGACCGGTATGCGCGCCGGTCTTCACGACCAGTGCACCATGCGCGGAAAGCGCGCCTTCACCTGCGCACAGCGAGGCCTCGACCAGTTCGGCCGTGTTCAGATTGGCGTTGATATGCGCCGAGGTTTCGATCCCCTGATCGGTCAGGGAATGGGCAAGAGGGGTCAACGTTCTATCTCCGTAGCCATGGGGTATCTGGCATTGGGACACAGCGCCTTGCCGATCGGTATCGCCTCCATCCGCATACGTATGCGCAAGAAGGCGGGAATCGCTCTGCAGCGCCTGTCCTCAGGTCTTTCGCGCATAGTCGCGCGGCCTCTCCTCGTCAAACGCCGGCGCGCAATTGTGCCGTCGGATGGGTGGGATTATGGGCGTCCCGCGACGAATACGCGAACGCGTTGTTTCATCCGTCCGAACAGGCTAACTCCCTGTCCACGCCCAACCCTTGCGACCGTCACGAGGAACCGCAATGACCGAAAGTGCTGCTGGCGACCACTCGGCAAGGGACAATGCGCCGGTGATCGCGCTGGTTGACGATGATCGCAACATCCTGACCACCGTTTCGATCGCGCTCCAGGCGGAAGGTTTCGTCACCCGGCTCTATTCCGACGGTGCAACCGCGCTCAAGGCTCTGGTCGAAAACCCGCCTGCCCTGGGGGTGTTTGACATCAAGATGCCAGGGATGGACGGGATGGAATTGCTGCGCCGCGTCCGCGAGCGGATCGCGCTGCCGGTCATCTTCCTCACCAGCAAGAACGACGAGGAGGACGAGGAAGCCGGGCTCGAACTGGGCGCGGACGACTACATCGCCAAGCCGTTCAGCCAGCGGCTCCTGATCGCGCGCATCCGGGCGATCCTTCGCCGCGCCGAAAACATGAGCGAACACGCGCTCGAAAATCCCGACGATGGCCCCGTGTCGCCGGAAAGCATCGACCGCGGACGCCTGCAGATGGATCCATCCCGCCATCACGTGACCTGGGATGGCAAGACGGTCAGCCTCACAGTCACCGAATTCCTCATTCTCGAGGCGCTCGCCGCCAGACCCGGCGTGATCAAGAGCCGCAACCAGCTGATGGATGCCGCCTACCCCGACGATATCTTTGTCGACGATCGCACCGTCGACAGCCACATCAAGCGGATGCGCCGCAAGTTCCGCAGCGTAGACCCCGAATTCAAGGCGATCGAAACGCTTTACGGCGCAGGCTACAGCTTCAACGATGGCTGATGGCGCGGCAGAGCCACAATCGCCCGCAGGATCCGCGATCGGCGGCAGCGGCGGTGGCGAGACATTGCGCCGGGTGGGCGGCTTCTCGCTCACGGCGCGCATCCTGCTGGTCAACATGCTGCCGCTGCTCCTGCTCGGCGGCGGGTTGTTCTACCTCGACAGTTATCGCACGCAGTTGATCAACGAGCGCTTCAAGCTCGCGCGGATCGAGGCCCAGATCACCGCCGAGGCTCTCGCCGGGGCAACCAAGGAACGGCAGGAGGCACTGCTGGTCCAGATCGGCAAGGAACAGGGCATGCGGATGCGGATGTTCGATGCCGAGGGGCGGCTTTGGGCCGACAGCTTTGCACTGGCCGAACCCTCGTTCCGGTTCGACGACATTACCGACGATACCTGGAACCAGCAATTCTCCCGATGGCTCGATCGCACGGTCGATACGATCGTCGCGGCGGAACCGGTGACCGACTACGTCCCGCGCGAGGCGGAGACCGCCGATGCCTGGCCCGAACTCGTGCGCGCGCGCGAAGAAGGCGTCAGCCAGGTCACGCTGTATGACTGGCGCGACGGGACGCCGGTGATCACCGCAGCCGCCCCGGTCGGACTCAACGGGGCGACCTTGCTGACGGTCCGCAACGCGGTCGACATCACCGCGACCGTCCGGGCTGCGCGCACCACGCTGGTCACCGCGGTGCTCCTGGTGCTGTTCGCATCGGCGCTGCTGTCGCTGTTTCTCGCGCGCACCATCGTTACGCCGCTTCGCGAACTGGCGCGCGCGGCGATCAAGGTCCGGCAGGGGCGCGAACGCGAGGTCGAAGTCCCGCGCCTCCCTGATCGCGCCGACGAGATCGGGCTTCTCGCGCGCGCAGTTTCGGACATGACCGCGGCGCTGCGCCAGCGGATCGATGCGGTCGACAGCTTCGCCGCCGATGTCGCGCACGAGATCAAGAACCCGCTTGCGAGCCTGCGCAGCGCGATCGAATCGCTGCCCCGGGTCGAGGACCCGGAAACGCGGCGCGAACTCGAACAGATCGCCACCCACGACGTTCGGCGCATCGACCGACTCGTCTCCGAGATCTCGGATGCCAGCCGCATCGACGCCGAGATGAGCCGGGCGACGCTCGAGAAGATCGATCTTGCCAGGCTCGTTCGCGCGATCGTGGGGGGCCGCGAGCACCGGGCCGAGAACCAGGACCACCGGATCGAACTGTCGGTGGCCGGACCCACCCCGATGGTCCAGGGTGTGGGCGCGCGGCTTGAAAGAGTGGTCGAGAACCTGCTCGACAATGCGGTGTCGTTCTCTCCACCCGATGCGCCGATCGAGCTGATCATCGACAACGACGGCACCTGTGTCAGCCTGATGGTGTGCGATTCGGGACCGGGCATTCCCGAGGATACGCGGGAAAAGGTGTTCCGCCGATTCCATTCGGTCAGGCCCGAACAGGAAGACTTCGGCAACCATTCGGGGCTCGGCCTTGCGATCGCACGCGCAATTGCCGAGGCGCATGACGGTTCGCTGGTGGCCGAGGCGCGGCCGGATGGCCAGACCGGCGCCTGCCTTGTCCTGCGGCTGCCGAGCATATGACCGCGCAATCCGCGATCCTCGCGCAGATGAGCGCGATCGCGATCGGGGGCCGCGCTCTGGCGATCGAAGGGCCGAGCGGGTCGGGCAAGTCGACCCTCGCGCTCGCGCTGATCGATCGCGGAGCAGGCCTGATCGGAGATGACGGGATCACCGTGAGCCGCGAGGGAGAGCAGGTCATCGCCGGTCCGCCGCCGCATATCTCCGGCCTGATCGAAATCCGCGGCGTCGGGATCGTCACCCTGCCGGTCGCATTACCAGCCCCGCTCGCTCTCATTCTAATGCTCGGCGGCAGCCAGGGCGAGCGCATGCCCGACGAATTGGCGCATCGCGAGATTCTAGGCTGCCAGGTGCCGGTCTTGCCGTTCGATCCGGGCACGGTGGCCCCGGCCCTGCGTGCCGAATGGGCGTTGCGGCTGCACGGGCTGGGCGCGCCTTGAAGCGGAAGCACCGCCTCTGTTGGACCGTGAACGGTGGAAAAAACGCGCTTTGCAATCCGCGCTCCTGTCCGCACAATTGCCCGCGATGACCACCACTTCGCCCCTCAAGACATCCGATTTCTCCCGACCGGGCGTTCAGCCGCTGCTGCTGGTCACCGGTTTATCGGGCGCGGGCAAGTCGACCGCGCTCGACGTGCTCGAGGACCTGGGGTGGGAGACGATCGACAATTTCCCCGTGCGTTTGCTCAAGCGGCTGCTCGCCAGGTCGGATCACCCGATCGACCACCAGCGAGGGCCGCTCGCGATCGGCTTCGATTCGCGCACCCGCGGCTTCGTGCCCGAAGCCATTGTTGCGCTGCTCAAGGACCTGGTCGGCCGCGACGACCTGGCCGTCAATTTCATGTTTCTCGACTGCGCCGATCCCGAACTCGAGCGGCGCTTCAACGAGACCAGGCGCCGGCACCCGCTGACCCAGCAACGCCCGCTTGCCGAAGGGATCGGAGCGGAGCGCGAATCGCTCGAACCGCTGCGCCGCTGGGCCGACATCGTGATCGACACCACCGCGCTTTCGAGCAACGATCTGCAAAGCCAGATCCGCGACCTGTTCGGCACTTCGGACAGCGGCGAAATGGTGCTCACCGTTTCAAGCTTCGGGTTCGCCCGGGGAATGCCTCCGCTTGCCGACCTGGTTTTCGACATGCGGTTTCTCGACAACCCGCACTGGGTCGAAGGCCTGCGCGATCTCACCGGGCGTGACGCGGCGGTGGGCGAGCACATCGAGAAGGATCCCGGTTTCGCCGAAGCGTTCGGCAAGATGCGCGACCTCTTGCTCACTCTGCTGCCGCGCTACCAGGCGCAGGGAAAATCCTATGTCCACATCGCCTTTGGCTGCACGGGCGGGCGCCACCGGTCGGTATTTACCGCCGAACGCATGGCCCAAGGCTTGCGCGAGGCGGGATTTTCGCCCACTGTCCGCCATCGAAATCTCGGTTCGCGCGCCGCGGACGAAATCGAACGCTTGCGGCGCTAGACAAGGGACGGAACGTAAATTCCTCTTATGATTGGTTTGATCCTGGTCACCCACGGCAACCTGGCCGACCAGTTCGTCGAGGCGACCGAACACGTCGTCGGACGGCAGTCGGGTATTGCAACCGTGTGCATCGGCCCCAATGACGACATGGAACTGCGCCGCGCCGACATTGCGAAGGCGATCAAGGAGGTCGATTCGGGCAACGGGGTCATCATCCTGACAGACTTGTTCGGCGGGACGCCCTCCAACCTCGCGATCTCGCTGCTCGAAGCGGGCCGGGTCGAAGTGATTGCCGGGATCAACCTGCCGATGCTCATCCGCCTTGCCGGTGCGCGCAAGAGCATGGGCGTGGTCGAAGCGGTCGAGGCGGCACAGGCTGCCGGTCGCAATTACATCACAGTGGCGAGCGAGCTGCTCGGCGCCGATCGCGGGCCGAGAAAGGCAGAAGGCTGACGCACGCAATGACCGAAGTCCGCCGGAACGTCACCATCGTCAACAAACGAGGCCTGCACGCTCGCGCCAGCGCCAAGTTCGTCGGCGCGGTCGCGGCCCTGCCCGATGGCACCGATGTGCGCGTCGCCAAGGACGGCCACGAAGCGGCCGGGGGATCGATCCTCGGCCTGATGATGCTCGGCGCGGCGAAGGGCGACAATGTCGACGTGATCGTCAGCGGGGACAACGCCGAACACGTGCTCGGCGAGCTGGCGGGCATGATCGAAAACGGCTTCGGCGAGGAGTAGGCCCGCGGGCCGCGCCATGCGCAAGGCAATCACCGGATTTTCCAACCCGACGGTCAAGCACCTCAGGAGCCTGCGCGACAAGAAGCATCGCCGGCGCGCAGGCGAGTTTCTGGTCGAGGGTTTGCGGCTGCTCGAGGATGCACGCGCCGGCGGTTTCGTGCCGCGGACGCTGGTCATGGCGACAGGGCGCGATCCGCACCCCCTCCTTTCCCGGCTCGAAGCCGAGGTCGAGGCAGCCGGCGGCGAGGTCATCGAGACCACGCCCGACATCCTCACAAAGATCACCGGCAAGACCAATCCGCAAAGCGTCGCCGGGGTGTTCGAGGAATGGGACACCTCGCTCGAGCGGATCGATCGCGGCGCGTCGCCGATCTGGCTGGTCGCGCAGGCGCTGCGCGATCCGGGCAATCTGGGCACGATGCTGCGGACCGGCGATGCGGTGGGCGCAGGCGGGCTGATCCTGATCGACGATTGCGCGGACCCTTTCAGCGCCGAAGCCGTTCGCGCGAGCATGGGCGCGGTGTTCACCCAAGCGATTGCGCAGGCGCGGTGGGAGGACTTTCTCGCCTGGCTGCGCGATGACAAGCATGGCGGATCGGGCCAGCTGGTCGCGGCAAGCCTGCGCGATGCGGTTCCCTATCGTGGAGCGCCCTATTCGGCGCCCTGCTTCATCCTCGTCGGCAACGAATCGCAAGGACTGCCCGAAGCTTACGAGGACGCCTGCGATCTCAGGGTGACGATGCCGATGAAGGGCCGCGCCGACAGCCTCAACGCAGCGGTGGCAGGTGCAGTGCTCGCTTACGAGGTGCTCGCGGCGCTCGATGATTGATTAAGCGCAATTGCGTGCGGCATCGAAATTGCTAGGCCAAGAAATCACGGGGCAATTTCGGAACGGAGTGGCATGGCAGCGAGACTGATCCAGATCTTCCTTCCGGACTC
>JBFHIF010000072.1:0-6429 GCA_041596595.1 Erythrobacter sp.
CGCCGGACAGTTCTCCGTCGGCAAAGGCCGCAATCATTTCTTCGGTGACGGTCATTGCACGTCCTCCAGCATCGCCACCAGCGCGTCGCGCCCGCGCACGAGCCGCGAATTGAGCGTGCCCACCGGGCAGCCGATGATCTCTGCGGCTTCCTTGTAGGCATAGCCTTCGACCATCACGAGCAGCACCGCTTCGCGCTGGTCCTCGGGAAGTTTCGCCATGGCGCGGTCGACCATTGTCAGCTCGACGGTCGCTTCCTGCGCGCCATCGGCGCCGATCGCTTCGCCCGCATCGGGGTCCACGAAGGTCTGGCGGCGGCGCGATCCGGCCCGTTTCTCGTCAATGAATATGTTTCGCATGATCCGGTACATCCAGCTGTCGAGACGCGTGCCTTCCTGCCATTGGTCCTGGCGGGTCAGCGCACGTTCGATGGTCATCTGGCACAAATCATCGCCATCGGCCTCGGAACCTGCGAGACCGATCGCGAATCGCCGCAAGCGCGGCAACAGCGCGAGCACCTCTTGTTCGAAGCCCTTGGCCAGATTTTTGCCTTTCTCGTGGATGAAACGAACGCCAACAGCCGTTTCATCCCTGCTTAAGGGAAAAAAGTGGATAGGTTCAATCATGCGAGCAATTATCGCCCCCATCATCCTTGCGCTCGCCGCGACCCTTTCGCTCGCCGGCCCGCTTTCCGCGCAGCTTGCGCTGCCAGGAGCGGCGGGCCTGCAACTGCCGCCCGTGGGCGGAGTGCTCGGCGATGTGACCGACCGGGTCGGGCGCACGCTCGACGAGGTCGAGACGGTAACCACCCGTCAGGCCGCGGCCTTGCTGCGGGCGCGCGAACGGGCGCTGACCCGCCTCCTTCGCAACAATCGCGATAGCATCGCGCTTGACCGGCAGGGCAATCTCGCCCGGCGCGGCGAATTGCTCGTCCAGGACGTGAACGAGGCCGGGCTGCTCGCGCTGGTGGGCGCAGGCTTCGCGGTGATCGAGACCGAACAGATCGAGGGGCTCGATATCGCGGTGACCCGGCTCGCGCTTCCCGCCGGGCTCGAACTCGCCGAAGCCGAGGCGCTGGCCGCCAGCCTCGCTCCGCGCGCAGAGGTGAGCGCCGACAATATTCACTTGCCCGCCGCATCGCGCACGCCTGCCGCCGCGCTTGCACCGATCGCGCTTCAGTCCTCGGCCAGTCTGGCAACGCCCGTAGGCGTGATCGACGGGGCTGCCGGGGCAAAGGTTGCGACCCTCGCGCAAAGAGGGTTCGCCAAGGGCGCACCGCGCGCCTCGGACCATGGCAGCGCGGTCGCCAGCCTGCTCGCCGATGCTGGCGCACGCCGGATCCGCGTCGCCGATGTCTACGGGTCCGATCCCGCTGGGGGTAACGCGCTGGCGATCGCTCGTGCGCTTGGCTGGCTCACCGCGAGCGGAAGCAAGGTTGTCACGATCAGCCTCGTGGGTCCGCGCAATTCCCTCGTCGAGCGCGCCGTAAAGGCGGCTCAGGACAAGGGCGTGGTCGTGGTCGCGGCGGTCGGGAATGACGGCCCTGCCGCACCGCCCGCTTATCCGGCATCCTATCACGGGGTGGTCGCGATCACCGGGGTCGACGGCAAGGGCCGGGCCCTGATCGAGGCGGGGAGGGCCCACGGGCTCGATTACGCCGCGCCCGGAGCCGGGGTCTATGGCTATGACAGGCAGGGCAGGCGCAAGGCCTGGCGCGGGACCAGTTTCGCCGCGCCGCTCGCCGCGGCGCGGATCGCCGCTGCGCTCGATGCCGGGGGCAGTTGGCGCACCAGGCTCGACCGCGAAGCACGCGATCTCGGGGCCAGGGGCCCCGATCCCGTTTATGGGCGCGGGCTGGTTTGCGGCACGTGCGGGCGTCGCAAATAATTTTTCGAAAAAATTCGCAGCGCATGGATTAAACCGCGCAGCCGATCCGTTTTCCCCCTGAGCGAGCAACACAAACCCGTATCGATCGGGGCTCGCGACAGGAATGAAAGGATTACGGACATGAAAAAGCTCATCCTCACCGCAAGTGCCATCGCACTCTTCCCCGTTGCTGCCCACGCACAGCTGCTCGGCGGCGGTTCGCTCGGCGGCACCCTCGGCGGTTCGCTTGGCGGCACCGTCAACTCGACCATCGGTTCGCAGGTCGGCGGCACGCTCGACCGCACCACTCGCACGGTTCGCAACACCGTGCGTTCGACTGCCAATGTCGACGCCGCAACCGAAGGCGAACAGTCGGTCGATGCCCGTAACGGCACCGTCTCGACCCGTCGCAACGCCAACGGTTCGGCCGCCGCTTCGACCGCAAGCCTTGCCGATCTCGCCGTGCCTGCACTGGGCAACGGCTCGGCATCGGCCAGCGGCCAGGGCCAGGCCAGCGGACAGGGCAGCGCCAATGCGCAGCTGATCGGAACCGACGCTGTCACCGGAGCCATTGCCCCGGTCGCAGGTCAGACCGTCTCGCTCGCCGGTAGTGCTGCCGGAACCGCCACCGCGACCGCTCGCGGTGCCGCATCCTCGGCTCCCGGTCTCCCCGCGCTTGGCGGCAACGCCCAGGGTTCGGGCGAAGGCTCGGCCAGCGGCAACGGCTCGGCATCGCTGATCGGTTCGTCGCTCGCGGTTGCCGGTAGCGCCGCCTCGCGTGCCGCCGGTGCGGCCAGCGTTTCGCCCGGCATGCCCGTCACCACCCCCGACGGTGCCTCGCTCGGCACGGTCAAGGAAGTCGTCGCCAATGGTCGCGGCGAAGTCCAGTCGGTCGTGGTCAAGCAGGGCAAGGTGACCCGCACTCTGCCCGCCGGAATGTTCTCGGCCGAAGGCAACGCGCTTGTCGCCGGTAGCGCCCAGGGCGAAGCCCGCGGCGGTGCCACCGGGGCCGGCCAGGCCGACTAGTTCCTAGCTCCCTGTTCCGCTGCTCAAGCCCCCAATCCAGCAGCGGACGATCCCAGGCGAGGCGGGCGTTTCCGAAAGGGAGCGTCCGCCTCGTTCTTTTGGGCTTTTAGGCACAAGCGCGCTCGTCCCGGTTCCCCGGTCCCGGTTGCCATGTGCCGACCCGATTGCGCGCTCCCCCCGCCGTGCTAGGGATTGCGCCCATGGACAGTTTCATGATCGCGCTTCTGCTGACATTCGCCATCGCTCTGGGCGGGCGCGACCAGCTCGTGATCGGCCAGTTCGCCGACCAGCTCGAGCGCACCTTCGGACTGCTCGTAGTAGGCGTTATGTGCGCCGTCGCCAGCGCGGCTCTGATGGGTGTCGCGGGCTGGAGTCTTGCCGCCCTGCTGCCGCCACGAGCAGCTGACATGCTGGTAGCGCTGGCCCTGGGTATCGCGGCGATCGAACTCGGCTGGAAGGTCAGGCCCTCCCCGATGAAGGAGCCGACCCGGTCCTATATCGCGATCGGAGCGGTAATCTTTGCTAGGCAGCTTGGAGATGCAGCCCGCTTTGCGATTTTCGCGGTCGCGGCGGGCGCGGTCTATCCCGCGGTGACGATCCTGGGCGGCGCGCTTGGCGGGAGCGCGGCGGTGGCGCTGGGGTGGTATGTGGGCCGGGCGAGGCTCGAAAGCTGGCCGCTCTATCGCATTCGCGTGGCGCTTGGCCTCGCGCTTATCGTGGCAGCGCTATTTATCGGACTGGACGCACGATACCGCGTCTATTGATCGATTTATTCGATTAAGATAACCTGCATACTGCGCGAAACGAATGGCTCCGCTCTCCGTTGAGCAATGGAACGATCAATCGCGCCGCTGGCAGGGTCTCCATATCTGTCGGCGCGCCTCAGCACATAGAGGACCCCAAGTTTCATGACCGACAGCAAGGATAACGCCCGCTCCCAGATGATTGCCGAAATCAACGGCCTGCTTGCCGATCATTTCGCGCTGTTCATCAAGTCCAAGAATTTTCATTGGCACGTCAAGGGGCCGCGTTTCCGCGACTTGCACCTGTTGTTCGACGAGCAAGCGATCGAGATTCGCGACCAGATCGACGTGATCGGCGAGCGCGCCCGCAAGCTCGGCGGTGACACGCTCACCTCGGTCAAGAGCATCGCCGACAACACCCGGATCAAGGACCAGCCGCGCGCCGACCTGTCGGCCGAGGACATGATTTCCGAACTGGCCGAAGACAACCGCAAGCTGGTCGAACGATTGAAGGCGATGAAGGAAACCGCCGAGCAGGCCGGAGACAACGCGACCGACGGTTTGATCGACGACTGGACCGACATGGCGGAGCAACGCGTGTGGTTCCTCCAGTCGCTTCTCGCCTGATCGCGCGCTGCCTCTAGAAAAAAAAGCGCCGTTTCCGCACTGGTCGGAAGCGGCGCTTTTGCTATGGGCGGGGCATGGACAACGTGACACTCGTCGAATCTGCCGACGTGCAGGCCATCGCTCTGTGGGTCGGTGGCCGCATCGACCACGCGCTCGCAAACTCCTCCGGACCCGTCGCGCTGACCGTTCCGGGCGGATCGACCCCGTTTCCGATCTTTGCCGAACTGGCCGATCAGGAGCGCGACTGGTCCCGGGTCCACTTCTGGCCCAATGACGACCGGATCGTGCCCGAGGATCACGAGGCCTCGAATACCGGCAAGATGCGCAGCCTGTTCGAGCCGATCGGGGCGAAGGTGGTCGCGCTCGAGCTCGACCTGACCCCTCCGCGCTTCGCGCTGACCTGGCTCGGCATGGGCCCGGACGGTCACATCGCCTCGCTGTTTCCCAACACCGATCCCCGGCTCGATGATCCCCAGGCTCTCAAGCGGCTCACCCCCGACCCGCTCCCCGAACACGCTCCGTTCGATCGCATCACGCTCACTCTCCCGGCGCTGCTCGCAAGCGAGGCGATCGTGCTGACGCTGGGCCGCTCCAGCGAGAAGCGCGCGGTATTCGAAGCGGCGCGCCGCGGCGAAAACGATCTGCCGATCGCACGCCTGCTGGGTGCGGCGCGCCAGCCGGTGACCTGCTTCGCCTGATGGTTCACCTCCTCCCCGCAGCCATGCACCGGGCGCTGATGCCTGTCGCCCACCGCGTTCGCCGGGCGTGGCGCAAGCTGCGCAAGCCGTCGCTCACCGGGGTCAGCGTCGTGATTGCCGATCTCGATGGCCGGGTGCTGCTGGTGCGCCATTCCTATGGACCCAAGGTCTGGGCGCTGCCCGGCGGCGGACTCAATAGCGGCGAAGACCCGGAAGCGGGCGCCCGCCGTGAAGTGTCCGAGGAACTCGGGATGGAGCTCAGCAAGATCAGGCCGATCGCCGTTATGAAGGCGAGGCTGTCGGGCTGCGAACACACCGCTCACCTGTTCGCCGCGATATGCGACGCGCATCCCCGGCCCGATCGCCGCGAAGTGATCGAGGCGCGGTTCTTCCCGCTCCATTCTCTGCCCGAACCGATGGGCGAGGAAACCAAGCGGCGGATCGCCGCCTATCGCGCGCGCGACACCGGCTCGAGCACTGGCGCGACCCACTAGAGCAGCGAAAGCTGCGCCGAATCGCGCGGCGGATCACGCGCCTCGCCGCGATCGAGGTTCGAGAGCGTCAGCCCCATCAGCCGGATCGGCATCGCAAGCGGCAGCGATTCCTCGAGCAATTCGCGCGCGAGCTGCGCAAACACGGCCTTGTCCTCGATCCAGTCGGGGACCGAGCGCGAACGGGTGTTGATGCGAAAATCGGTATATTTGAGCTTGAGCGTCACCGTCCGCCCCCGAACCTTGCGATTCCCGGCCTGCGCGGTCTCGATCCGCTCCCACACGATCTCGATGATATTGGCGAGCGTCTCGCGCAATTGCGCACCGCTCGAGATGTCCTCGCTGAAGGTGCGTTCCCCGCCGACCGACTTGCGCACCCGGTGCGCGCGAACGGGCCTGAGGTCGATCCCGCGCGCGGCGCGGTAAAGGTAATCGGCGAAGGATCCGAAATGTTCGCGCAGGAAGGCGATGTCCTTGGCCGCGAGATCGGCCCCGGTCGCGATCCCCAGCCGCTTCATCTTCTCCTCGGCGCGCGGGCCGACACCGTGAAACCGCCGGATCGGCAGCCCGGCGACGAAATCTGCCCCCTGGCCCGGGCGAATAATGCACAGCCCGTCGGGCTTGTTCTGGTCCGAGGCCAGCTTGGCGAGGAACTTGTTGTAAGACACCCCCGCGCTCGCGGTCAGCTTCGTCTTGGCCTTGATCTCCTGCCGGATCAGTTCGGCGATCCGGGTGGCGCTGCCAATCCCGAGCCGGTCCTGCGTCACGTCGAGATAGGCCTCGTCGAGGCTCAGCGGCTCAACCAGATGGGTGTGGTGGCGAAAAATCGCGCGGATCTGACGGCTTGCCTCCTTGTAGGCCTCGAACCGGCTTTTGACGAAGATGAGGTCAGGACACAGCCGCCGCGCGGTGACCGATGGCATTGCGCTTTTGACCCCGAACCGCCGTGCCTCATAGCTCGCCGCCGCGACCACGCCGCG
>JBFHIF010000073.1:0-6416 GCA_041596595.1 Erythrobacter sp.
CGAGGACCTCGATCGCGCATTCCGCGAAAGCGCGGACAAGGCAGGATTGGCCTATCATTCGATCGCCGGGATCAGGCTGGCTCCGCGCGACCGCATCCTCGACGACAGATGCCTGCTGTATCGCGATCTCGACCATCTGTCGGACTGCGGGGAAGAGCGAATGGCGCGGCGTCTGCTCACCGGGAACCCCGAACTCGTCGCCAAGGTTCGCGGCAGCGGGGGCAGCGCCACGCAGTGACGCTACGGCGCGCTGCGTCACCCTGTGATGCGTGCGTCTGCGCGCTTGCAAGAGCCGCGATTGTGCGCTTGGTTCGCCGCGAAAATCATCACCTGACCAGTCACCCGGAGGGCCACCAGCCATGAAAACCGCGATCACCGAAATGTTCGGCATCGAGCACCCGATCATCCAGGGCGGGATGCACTATGTCGGCTTTGCCGAACTCGCGGCGGCGGTTTCCAATGCGGGCGGTCTGGGGATCATCACCGGGCTCACCCAAGGCACGCCCGACAAGCTGGCGAACGAGATCGCGCGCTGCCGTGACATGACCGACAAGCCGTTCGGGGTGAACCTCACCTTCCTGCCGAGCCTCACCCCGCCCGATTATTCGGGCCTGGTCAAGGCGATCATCGACGGTGGTGTGAGAGTGGTCGAGACCGCCGGGCGCAACCCGCAGGAAGTGCTTCCCGCGCTGAAGGATGCCGGGATCAAGGTGATCCACAAATGCACCAGCGTCCGCCATGCCTTGAAGGCGCAGGCGATCGGATGCGACGCGGTGAGCGTCGACGGGTTCGAATGCGGCGGCCATCCGGGCGAGGACGACGTCCCCAATTTCATCCTCCTGCCGCGCGCCGCCGATGAGCTCGAAATCCCGTTCGTCTCGAGCGGCGGCATGGCCGACGGGCGCAGCCTTGTCGCGAGCCTCGCGCTGGGGGCCGAGGGCATGAACATGGGAACGCGCTTTATCGCGACCAGGGAAGCGCCGGTGCACGACAACGTCAAAGCCGCGATCGTCGCCGCTTCGGAACTCGATACGAGGCTGGTCATGCGCCCCTTGCGCAACACCGAGAGAGTGATGAACAATGCCGCGGTCGAGCGCCTGCTCGAAAAGGAGCGCGAACTGGGCGACGAGCTCAAGTTCGAGCATATCGTCGAGGAAGTAGCGGGGGTCTATCCCTCGATCATGCTCGAAGGCGACATGGACAAGGGCGCGTGGAGCTGCGGCATGGTTGCAGGCCTGATCGACGATGTCCCCACCTGCCAGGAACTGATCGACCGGATCATGAACGAGGCCGAGGACATTCTCGCCCGCATGAACGCGATGGCGCGCGCCTGACCCGGCACGCGCCCAAGCGATCGGTCACCTGCGATCAGTTGACCCGGGTGTAGGGAATGAAATCGTCGAAGAAGACCACGCCGCTGAACATCCCGAAGGCGCGGTCGGCGGTGGTCGTGATGTCGAGCTTGCACAGCTGGCTGGGGCTGAACCGGCGCTGGACCATTATGTCGTCGCGGTCGATGTCCTCGGGATTGTGCGTGCGCTGGACGTAGATCGTCTTGCCGCTGCCATAGACATAAGCGGTTTCATCGATCACCCGCATCCGGTTGCTGAGCCCGGTGCGGATGCAACGCTGCGGCTCGCCCGCGACCCGACCTTCGAGCAGCTTGGCCAGCTTGGCTTCGCCTTCGGTCATCGCGACCGGCTGATCGCTCTCGTCATGCCCGGCAAGGGCGGGCTGGGCGGCGACAAGGCCTAGCGCAGCGGTAGCGGCTCCGACGAGACCCAACGCCTTGATGCGGGTTTGCGCGGTGAACATGGTGCTATCTCCTTGGCGCGAGACTACACCACATAGGGGCTGAACCAAAGCTGACTCGTGCTCGGCGCGCGCCGAACCGGTCCTAGCGACCCGGATCAGCACCTTCGGAGATGTCGGGAAGGCTTGCCTGATCGACCCCGTCGGCAGGGCCGCCCTTGAGCACGAAGCGGCGATCGCAATAGCCGCAATCGACATAGCCGTGCTCGTCGATCTCGAGGAAAATGCGCGGATGGCCGAGCGCGGCGGGGCGATAGCCGGCGCCGCCGCGAATTCCGCTCGCGCCGTCACAGCTGACGCGGCGCTGGTCGACCAGCAGGACTTCGGGTGGAGGTATGCTCATGGGAGGCAGCGAATAGGCCCGCGCGCGCGCAAGATCAATTGCTGTTTGCGCTTCGCTCCGCACGATCCTAGGGCGCATCTCATGTCAGCCGAGCCCGCCATCCGCATCGAGAATCTCGTCAAGCGCTATGCCCCACCCAAGGGCGCGAAGGGCGAGGAGGCGCAAGGCAAGCTTGCTCTCGACGGGGTCAGCTTCGACGTGCCCGAGGGATCGATCTTCGGGCTGCTCGGCCCCAATGGCGCGGGCAAGTCGACTCTGATCAACATCCTTGCCGGGCTGGTCAACAAGACCGGCGGATCGGCCGAGATATGGGGCTTCGACATCGATCGTCACCGCCGCAATGCGAGCCGCGCGATCGGGATCGTGCCGCAGGAAATCGTGTTCGACCCGTTCTTCACGCCCTACGAGGTGCTCGAGAACCAGGGCGGGTTCTATGGCATTCCGGCGGCGCAGCGCCGCAGCGAGGAACTGCTCGAGGCGGTGCGGCTCTCGGACAAGCGCAACGCCTATGCGCGCACGCTTTCAGGCGGGATGAAGCGGCGGCTGCTGGTGGCCAAGGCGATGGTCCACTCGCCGCCCATACTGGTGCTCGACGAACCAACCGCCGGGGTCGATGTCGAACTGCGCCGCCAGCTATGGGAACTGGTCACCGAGCTCAACCGCGAGGGCGTGACGGTGGTGCTGACCACGCACTATCTCGAGGAAGCCGAGCAATTGTGCGACCGGATCGCGATCATCAACCACGGCAAGCTCATCGCCAACAAGCCGACCCGCGAACTGATCGAGATGGCGCGCGAGAAAATCGTGCGGGTCGAGACCGAGAGCGCGATCACCGCGCTGCCCGCGCACGATACCTTCACCAAGGTAGAGAAACTGTCCGAACGCTCGCTCGAGGTCACCTATGACAAGGACCAGATGAGCGCAGGCCAGGTGCTCGCCGTGCTTCAGGCGCAAGGGCTCACGGTGGAGGACGTGACCACCAGAGAGGCCGATCTCGAAGACGTGTTCGTCCAGCTCACCGGCGCCGGGTGATACCGGCACGGGCGACCGCGCGTTCGGGCTGTTAGCGTTCTAGCTGAGCTTGCGGCCGCCGAGCGATGCGCTGCGAAGCGCGATCGGCATCCATTCGAAATCCACGAATTCCAGCGCGGTCGAACAGCGTCGGCAACGCGCGACCTTCATGCCGTGTATCTGCCGGATTTCATCCGTCTTGATAGAATGCCTGCCCATGGCGCAGGCGATCGTGCCGAGTTTCATTCTCGCGACCCTCTCGTCCTTTAGCCCCCGTGCTCAATCCCTTACTGCCGGGGCGCGATCAGGGAAGCCGCGAAGCGGCGAACCGTGCCAAGCGTGCCGCGCACCGCTGTTTCGGCGCATAATCGCCACTCTTGCCCTGCGTTCGATTGCGCGTCATGGGCTTGATGCATGGCTGACAGGATCGAACAGCACGACGTGATCGTGATCGGATCGGGAGCGGCGGGGCTGACCGCTGCGATCGAGCTTGCCGAAACGCGCCGGGTGCTGGTGCTGGCGAAAGGGACGCTGACCGGCGGGTCGACCGCCTGGGCGCAGGGCGGGATCGCCGCAGTGCTCGACGAAGGCGACACGTTCGAACACCACATCCGCGACACGATGATCGCAGGCGCCGGATTGAACGATCTCGAAACGGTCGAATTCGTGATCGAGCGCGCGCCCAGGAGCATCGACCGCCTGTGCGAACTTGGCGTGCCGTTCAACCGCGACAAGCTCGACGCGAATGGCGGGCTGCACCTGACCCGCGAGGGTGGCCATTCGCATCGCCGGATCGTCCATGTCGACGATGCGACCGGCTGGGCGGTGCAGTCCGCGCTCATCAACGCCGCGCGCGCCAATCCCAACATAACCCTTCTGTCGGGGCGCACCTGCATCGATTTCATTACCGACCGCCACCGCGAAAAGTTCTCGGCCGCAGGGCGGATCTGGGGCGTCTACGCGCTCGACGAGGAAAGCGGACGGGTCGAACGCCACACCGCGCGCGCCACCGTTCTCGCCGCGGGCGGGGCGGGGCGCGTCTACCAGTTCTCGACCGCGCCGCGCGGGGCGACCGGCGACGGGATCGCGATGGCCTGGCGCGCGGGCGCGCGGGTCTCGAACATGGAGATGATGCAGTTCCACCCGACCTGCCTTTACAATCTCGACGTCAAGAACTTCCTCATCACCGAAGCCGTGCGCGGCGAGGGCGGCCACCTGCTCCATCCCGAAACCGGGCACCGCTTCATGGCGGATTACGATGCCGCGCGGATGGAACTGGCCCCGCGCGACGTGGTGGCCCGCGCGATCGACGACCAGATCAAGCGCTTCGGTCTCGACTACGTCCATCTCGATATCAGCCACAAGCCCGCCGGTTTCGTGCGCGAGCACTTCCCCAATATTGACGAAAAGCTGTCCGGGCTCGGGATCGACATGACCCGCCAGCCGATCCCGGTCGTGCCCGCGCAGCATTATACCTGCGGGGGCGTGGTGGTGGATCTGTGCGCCCGGACCGACCTACCCGGGCTGTGGGCGGCGGGCGAAGTGACCGAAAGCGGGCTTCACGGGGCCAACCGGCTTGCTTCGAACAGCCTGCTCGAATGTTTCGTGTTCGGCGATGCGGCGGCGCGCGATATCCTCGCGCACTGGGACGATCTCGAGGATCCGCCCGCAATCCTGCCGTGGGACGAAAGCCGGGTGACCGATTCCGACGAGGAAGTCGTGATCAAGCAGAACTGGACCGAGATCCGCCGCTTCATGTGGAACTATGTCGGGATCGTCCGCACCACCAAGCGGCTCGAACGCGCCAAGCACCGGATCGAGATGCTCACGCGCGAGATCGAGGACTATTACGGCTCCTTCCGCGTCACCACCGACCTGATCGAGCTCAGGAACCTGCTCCAGGCGGCCGAGCTGATCGTCGAGAGCGCGCTCGACCGCAAGGAAAGCCGCGGCCTGCACTTCACGCTCGATTATCCCGAAACGCTCGAGATCGCGCGCGACACGGTTCTGATCCCGTGAATGGCGGGAGGGCGGGGATGCCGGCGAACTGACCCTGTCGAGCGATCTCACAAGCGGCGTGGTCCGGGCCATGTCCTGCGCCGCCACAGCGATGCCCAGCGGCGGGCGAAGGTTGTGCGGGGTTCTCTATCTCCATGATCACTGGGAACCGGCCTATGGCGGGCGACTGTTTCTCTTTCGCGAAGGCGGCTCGCATTTCGCGATCGAGCCGGTGCCCAACCGACAGGTTCTGTTCAACGTCACGGTTCGCAATGATCGCGCGATCGAGGAGATGGGGGCGGTGCCCGAAGGCTGGTGAAGCTCGAATTACAGCGTGTGGTTTCGCTGAATCCGGCGTGTCTGCACACGAGTCGGCTTGTATCAACGCGACACGTCTGGCGCGTCCATACAAACATATAATTTCAAGTATTATTTATTATGCGTATTTTTTGCCCATCGACATAAACACTTAATGCGTGAATCGACTAGCTGATGAAATTTATGCTTGAACGGAACTGTTCAAACAGGGATTATCCCGCTCGGCGAAAAGGTTCCGCAGGCCCCCTCGCCAGATCGACCCGAATTTCCTCGCCTGAACGAGGTCGCGAGTAAATCCTGCGAAGATATTTTGAGCCGATCATCCAACCGACCAACGAGAGGATGATCCCATGACTTACTACAATCTGAAGACGTTAACCGGCCGCGCGCTTGGCGCGGCTTTGCTCCTGTCGGTGCCGGCAGTGGTCTCAGCCGATCACAGCGACATCGTCGTGCAGCCATCACCTGCGCTCGCGCAATGGCAACAAGAGACCAGCACCGATCTGAGCCGCGCGCTCGAACGCAGCAGCGCGGTGCAATTTGGCCAGCAGCGTATCAACAATTCGATCGTGCAGGTCGCGTTCCGGATCGGCGAGGACGGCCGGCCGGACTCGATCCAGGTGCTCGACGGCAACGGTAACTTTGGAGCGAAACGGGTCGCGAAGCGGGCCGTGAGCTCACTCGACAACCTCGACGCAGTTCCGGTGGCCAACGCGCAGAACGTGCAGTTCCTGGCAAACATCATCTTTGCCGACAACGAGCGCATTCACGATAGGCTCGAGCAGCGCCTGCAGGAGATGGAAGCAACCCGCTTGGCGTCCGCCGGACCCGAACGGACCTACATCGCCCTTCGCAACTAGACGCACGACCGGGCTCTGGTTTTTGAGCCCAGACCCTGCTGTTGACCGTCCACCCTTAAGGACGGCTGCACCAG
>JBFHIF010000074.1:0-6405 GCA_041596595.1 Erythrobacter sp.
CCGCGCGCCTCGAGCACCATCGGAACCACCGCAAGCCGCGCGGCGACATCGTGACTTGTCTCCTCGGCGGCCTCCCACAAGCCGGCATGGGCCGGCAGTGCGCCATAATGGCTGCCGAGCGATTCGAGCTTTCGGGCGAGCAGCGCGAAATGCATCGCTTCGTCCGCCGCGACAGAAAGAAAATCGGACACGAAGTCCTCGCCCATCTGTCCCCCGAACCGCCCCGCCATGTCGAGCGCGAGATCGATCGCGACGAACTCGATATGCGCCAGCGCGTGCCACAGCGCGATCCGGGCGCGCTCGGATCCGAACTTGCCGCGCTTAGGCATCCGGCCGGGTGGCAGAAGTTCCGGCGAATTGGGCCAGGCGGGCCGGTCGGGCATCGCTTCGTCGAACGACCAAGCGAGCGCACCGCGCCGCCAACGCCGCGCGACATCGCGCGTGGCAAAGCACTTGGCGCGCGGATCCGCAGTCAGCAGCGCGCCGCGAATGGCAGAAGTCACTGTCTCCATCGGGCGGGGTTCAAAGCGCCCTTGCCGCTTCGAGCACGTCCTCGGCATGGCCCTTGACCTTCACCTTGGGCCAGACCCGCGCGACCTTGCCGTCCTCGTCGACCAGCACGGTGGTGCGAACCATCCCCATGAAGGTCTTTCCGTACATCTTTTTCTCGGTCCAGATCCCGAGCGCGTCGGACAATCCACCCTCCTCGGCGTCGGTCGCGAGCGGGGTCGTAAGGTCGTGCCTGGCGATGAAGTTCTGGTGTTTCTTCGGGCTGTCCTTGCTGATCCCCAGCAGCGCCACGCCCGCCTTGTCGAACTCGGGCTTGAGCGCGGTGAAGTCCTTTGCCTCGGTCGTGCACCCGGGGGTGTTGTCCTTGGGATAGAAGAACAGGACCAGCTTGCGCCCGCGAAAATCGGAAGGCTTCACGCTTCCCCCGTCGGGGGTTTCGAGTGCGATATCGGGGATCGTGTTGCCCGGTTCGGGGGTCTTGGTCATCAGCTTACTCCGTGGGTTCGGTGGCATCGACGCTTTCGCCGAACACCTTTTGCCATGTCTCGCGCACGCATTGCCGCGCTTGGTCCACCTCGTGCAAGAGCGAAGCGAAATCCTCTGCCCGGCAGGCCCGCGCGAGAACCCGGGCGGCGCTTTCGGGCGGCTCGGTTCCCGACGGCGCAAGCAGGCGGCCCGCGACCAGCAGCCGCGCCATCAGGTCGTAATGCTCGCCAAGTTGCGCGGGCAACAGCCTGGCATCAATCAGCGCGCGGATCGCGGTGACGAGATCGGGATCGAACGCGGCCTCGTGGCTTCGCGCCAGTTCCTCGCCACCGCGCAGCTGCAGGAAGTGGATCAGGAATTCGAAATCGATCAGCCCGCCGCGCAGCAGCTTGATATCGAGCGGCCCGCCCGGTCGCTTGTGCCGCGCGATCTCGGCACGCATCGACAGCACCGCCTGTCTCAGCTCCTCTTCGTCGCGCGCGCGGCGCACCACATCTTTCGTAATGTCCGTCAGTGCAGCACTGGCTTCGTCCGAGCCCGCGATGACGCGCGAACGGCACAGGGCCATGTGCTCCCACGTCCAGGCTTGTTCGCGCTGATACTTGGCAAACGCCTCGCAGCTCACCGCGAGCGGCCCTTGTGCGCCCTGCGGCCTCAGCCGGGTGTCGACTTCGTAGAGCGCGCCTTCGGCTGTCGGGACCGACAGGGCGGCCGTCACGCGGCTCGCCAGCCGGTTGAAGTAATGCGTCCCGCCAAGCGGGCGCTTGCCGTCCGACTGCGCGGCGAAATCGCCGGTGAACAGGTAAACGATGTCGAGATCGGAGGCATGGGTCAGCGCGCCGCCGCCCAACCGCCCGAGGCCGAGCACGAGCAGTTCGCTCCCTTCGATCCGCCCGTGGGTGGCGGCGAAGGCCCGCTCGCTTTCGCGCAGCGCGATGAGCAGCGCCGCCTCGGCGGTGCGCGACAGCGCGGCGGCGATATCGAGCGGGTCGGCAAGCCCTTCGATCAGCTGCACGCCGAGCGCGAAGCGTATCTCCCCGGTGGCGACGCGGATCGCGTCGAGCATCGCCTCGTAATCGTCGCGCGCGGCCATTTCCTCGATCCGCTCGACGATAACCTCGACGCTGCCGGGCATCTGGTAGGCCTCGTTGTCGAGCAATGCGTCGAGCAGTTCGGGCCGACGGGCGAGTTCGTCCGAAAGCGTTGGAGTCAGGGTCAAAGTCGCCACCAGCCGATCGAGCAGGGCGGGCCGCGCATCGAGCAGCCGGAACAGGTTGATCGCGGAAGGTGCCCGCTCGATGATGGCTTCCCAGCGCACGATCGCGCGCGCCGGGTCATCGCTCGCGGCTATCGCTTCGAGCAGCGCGGGCAGCAGCTGGTCGAATGCGTCGAGTGCGGCTTGCGAGCGCAGCGACTGGAACCGTCCATCGCGCCAGGCCTCGATCCGGCCGGCGAGATCGACCGGGTTTTCGAAGCCGAGAGCAGCCACCAGCGCAGCGACGACGCTGCTTTCGCGCCGGGTCGAGGGCTTGTCCGCGCGGACCTCGATCAGCTGGTCGTAGATCGCCGCGGTCCGGTCTGTGATGTCCTCCAGTTCGGCCACCAGCGCCGCGCCGCCCTCGAGCCCGTCGAGCCGGGCCACCGCGTCGAGCGCCTCGCCGCGCGGCAGGGTGTGGGTCTGGCGGTCGCCGACCATCTGGAGCCGGTGCTCGATCGTGCGCAACCGATCATAGGCCTCGCCCATCACCCGTGCGTGTTCGGGATCGATCCGCCCGGCCCTCGCCAGCGCATCGAGCGCATCGCGGGTTCCGCGCACGCGCAGATCGGGATCGCGCCCGCCGTGGATCAGCTGATGGGTCTGCGCGTAGAACTCGATCTCGCGGATTCCGCCGCGGCCGCGCTTCACGTCGAAGCCGGGTCCGGGCCGGGGCGGGCCATCGTGACTGTCGCGAATCCTCTGGGTGAGCGAGCGGATTTCCTGGACCGCTCCGAAATCGAGCGCGCTGCGCCAGATGAACGGGCGGATCTCCTCGAGAAAGCGTCGCCCCGCGGAGATATCGCCCGCGGCCGCGCGCGCCCGGACATAGGCCGCTCTTTCCCACGCGAGCGCCTCGCCCTGGTAATGGGTGAGCGCGAGGTCATAGGGCACCACCAGCGGGCTGATCTCGCTCGCCGGACGCAGCCTGAGATCGACCCGCTGGACGTATCCCTCGGCGGTATTGTCACCCAGCAGCTTGACGATGCGGCGGGCATAGCGCTGCGCCACCGCCCCCGGATCGTCCCCCTCGCGGCAGGTGAGCGTCGCGGGATCGTAAAGCCAGATCGGATCGATATCCGACGAATAGTTGAGTTCCTGCGCTCCCTGCTTGCCCAGCGCGAGCGCAATGAAGCCCGAGGGATCGTCGCGTCCGGTGCGCTCGAAGATCGCCGCCCGGATTGCGCGGTCGAGCGCGGAATCGGCAAAATCGCTCAATTCGCTCACCACGCGGCTGAGCGAAAATGCGCCCGCAAGATCGGCGATCGCGATCGCGGTTGCGAGAGCAAGCCGTTCGCGGCGCAGCGCGACGTCGATCACCACCGAATCGTCCGCCCCGCGCGCCCGCGCCCAGTCGAGCGCTGGCTCGATCTCTCCCGATTCGAGCAGCGCGGCGAGATCGGGCTGCTTGCCCAGCGCCCGCGAAAGGAACGGGGCGTTCGCCTCGGCGCGGTGGATCGCCCCCTTCCAGTCTCGCTCTGCCGCACCTGCCATAGCCGCTTCTCTTGCAGCGGCCCCGCCGCTCTGCAAGAGAGAGCCGATGCAATTTCGGATTGAGAGGAATACCCCGATGATCAAACGTGCGACTGGCCTTGCTGGCCTTTTCGCCGCCGCGCTCGCGCTCGCCGCGTGCGATTCGATGCCGGGAGGCGAAGCCGCTCCCGCGCTCGACATTCCCGAGGTCGAGCCGGGCGAATTGTCCGAACAGACGATGAAGGACGTCACCCGCCTGCTTTCGAGCGACGAATTCGAGGGCCGGATGCCCGGCACGATTGGCGAGCAGAAGACCGTCGACCTGCTGAAAGAGCGGTTCGAGGCCGCAGGGCTTGAACCGGGCAATAATGGCAGCTGGGTGCAGGAAGTCCCGCTGGTGGAAATTACCGGCAAGAACTTCGCCCCGCTCACCATCACCAACGGCAAGACCGATCTGGTCTACGATTTCGGCAGCGAATGGGTCGGCGTGACCTATCGCGAGGACGAACGCACCCAGCTCGCCAACAGCGAGATGGTGTTCGTGGGCTACGGCATCAACGCGCCCGAACGCGGCTGGAACGACTACGAAGGCGTGGACGTGAAGGGCAAGACCGTGGTGATCCTCGTCAACGATCCCGATTACGAGACCGAGGATCTCAAGGGACCGTTCAACGGCAAGGCGATGACCTACTACGGCCGCTGGACCTACAAGTATGAAGAAGCCGCAAGGCAGGGCGCGGCCGCAGCGCTGATCGTCCATGACACGGTGCCGGCAAGCTATGGCTGGAACGTGGTTGAAAGCTCGTGGTCGGGCCCGCAGGCCTATCCCGCGCGCGGCGACAACCCGCCGGCGCTTACCCAGGTCAATGGCTGGGTCCAGAACCAGGTCGCGCGCGAGATCTTCTCAGCTGCCGGGAAGGACCTCGCCAAGCTGACCGCTGCTGCGAAGAAGAAAGGCTTCAAGGCGGTTCCGCTCGGAGTGAAGGCTTCGACCAGTTTCGAGAACGATATCCGCACCTTCACCTCGCAGAACGTGATCGGCATCCTGCGCGGTATCGAAGCGCCGGAAGAATATGTCCTTCACACCGCGCACTGGGATCACCTCGGCCGCTGCAAGCCCGCCGATGATGGCGACGATATCTGCAACGGCGCGGTCGACAACGCGACCGGAACCGCGGCGCTCGTGGCTTTGGCCGAAGCCCATGCCAAGGCCGGACCATCCCGGCGCAGCCTCGTCTTCCTTGCTGTGACAGCCGAGGAATCGGGACTGCTGGGTGCCTATTACTACGCCGCCAATCCGGTCTTCCCGCTCGACCAGACGGTCGGCGGGATCAACATGGATGCGTTCCAGGTCGCAGGACCGGCCAAGGACGTGACCGTGGTGGGGCCGGGCAAATCGCAGCTCGACACCTTCCTCGAGGCCGGACTCAAGGCCGATGGCCGGCTGGCGACACCCAATCCGAAGCCCGAAGCGGGCTATTACTACCGCTCGGACCACTTCGCCTTCGCCAAGGAGGGCGTGCCGATGCTCTATATCGACGGCGGTGAAGACCTGATCGAGGGCGGCACAATGGCCGGTGCCGCGGTCGCCAAGGACTATACCGAAAATCGCTATCACGGTCCGAAGGACGAGTTCAACGAAGACTGGGACTGGTCGGGCGTGATGGCCGATCTGCAGCTGTTCTATCGTATCGGACGGATGATGGCGATGAGTACGAGCTGGCCCAACTGGAACGATGGCGACGAATTCCGCGCCATCCGTGACAA
Organism: Erythrobacter sp.; assembly: GCA_041596595.1. GTDB lineage: Bacteria > Pseudomonadota > Alphaproteobacteria > Sphingomonadales > Sphingomonadaceae > Erythrobacter. Next base: position 5,492 of record JBFHIF010000074.1, read on the forward strand.
GAGCTGCGCTGCGGCCGAAACCGGCTGCTGATCGCACGCAGTCCAGACCAAAGCGAAGGCCGATCCGTGACTGTCCTGATGCCCCCCGAATGGGCCCCGCAGGATTGGTTGTGGATCGGCTTTCCGCATCTGGCTGAGGAATGGCCCGGCTTCCTTGAACCCGCGCAGGAACAGATCGCCGCGTTTGCCAACGCGGTGGCCGAGAGCGGACAGGAGGTTCGCCTGATAGTGCGCGACGGGATGAACGCGGCGCGTGCGCGCCCGCTCTTGAGTGAGAAGGTAACACTCGAACAGCGCGTCTATGGCGATATCTGGCTGCGCGATACCGGGCCGCTGGTGGTCGATGAGGGCGGCTCGCGAGTGGCGAGGCGGTTCGGCTTCAACGGCTGGGGCGGCAAATACGAAATGCCCGGCGACCAGACGATCGGGGCAGAGCTTGCCCGCGATGCCGGCCTACCACTCGAAAGCTCGGCGATGATCCTCGAGGGCGGCGCGGTCGACGGCGACGGGACAGGGCTTGTCGCAACCACCGAGCAATGCCTGCTCAACCCCAATCGCAACCCGCGGATGGATCGCGCCGAGATCGAAGCCGAGATCGAAAGGGTGCTGGGCTTCGACCGGGTGCTTTGGCTCGGCGATGGCCTGATCAACGATCACACCGACGGGCATGTCGACAATCTTGCCCGTTTCGTGGCGCCCAATCGCCTGGTCGTTCCCGAGGCGACCGGCCGCGACGATCCCAATGCCGGGATCTACCGCGACGCGGCCGAACGTGCGCGCGATTTCGGAGTCGACGTGGTGCGCATCCCCTCGCCCGGCCGGATCGAACGCGATGGCGTGATTGAGCCCGCAAGTTACGTCAATTTCGCGATCACCAGCAATCTTGTCGTGGTTCCGACTTTCGGCTCGCCGCA
>JBFHIF010000075.1:0-6395 GCA_041596595.1 Erythrobacter sp.
CCCGCGCTCTCGGCGCTGCGATCGGCGGCGAGCATGTCGTTGTAACCCGTCTCTTCGAGCACCCGGCGCAGCAGGTCGGAAGGAGACAAGGTTTCGGCCGCTTCGCGCCATTCGAGGAATTGCCGCATCAGCCCCGCGATCGTGTTTGCGGCGCGTGCGGGCAGTTCATCGCTGTCGGCCAGCTGCAAGGAGGCGGCGGCAAGCGGCAAACCGGTGGCCCGTGCATGTGCGTGCATCTTCTCGAGCGTCTTTGCCCCGAGCCCGCGCTTGGGCTGGTTGTAGATCCGTTCGAAGGCAAGATCGTCTTGCGGCTGCGCGATCACCCTCAGATAGGCGAGTGCATCGCGGATCTCCGCGCGCTCGTAGAAACGATAGCCCCCGATAATGCGGTAATTGATCCCGATTTGGATGAACCGGTCCTCGAATTCGCGGGTCTGGTATTGCGCGCGCACCAGGATCGCCACCTGGTTAAGCGGCGCGCCTTCGCCTTCGAGCCGTTCGATCTGCTCGCCCACGCGGCGTGCTTCCTCGGGGCCGTCCCAGACCCCGATCACGCGGACCTTTTCGCCGCCATTGGCTTCGGTCCACAGCGACTTTTCGTGGCGCTCGGAATTGGCGCGGATCAATCCCGATGCGGCGCCGAGGATATGCGGGGTCGAGCGGTAGTTCTGTTCCAGCCGGACCACGTGCGCGCCGGGAAAATCCTTCTCGAAGCGGAGGATATTGGCAACCTCGGCACCGCGCCAGGAATAGATCGACTGGTCGTCGTCTCCCACCACGCAGATGTTCTTGTGCGACTGGGCAAGCAGCCGAAGCCACAGATACTGGACTGCATTGGTGTCCTGGTATTCGTCGACCAGGATGTAGCGAAAGCGCTGCTGGTATTCCTCGAGCACGTCGGTGTGCTTGCGGAAGATGTTGAGCATGTGCAGCATCAGGTCGCCGAAGTCGCAGGCGTTGAGCGCCCTCAGCCGCTCCTGATAGAGCGCGTACATCGCCTGGCCGCGCCCATTGGCGTAGGCTTCATTTTCGACAGCATCGAGATCGGCAGGATTGAGCCCGCGATTCTTCCAGCGGTCGATCAGTCCGGCGAGCTGGCGGGCGGGCCAGCGTTTCTCGTCGAGGTCGTTGTTCGAAATCAGCTGCTTGAGCAGGCGAAGCTGATCGTCGGTGTCGATGATGGTATAATTCTGCTGCAACCCGACCAGTTCGGCATGGCGGCGCAGCATCTTGGCGCAGATTGAGTGGAAAGTGCCCAGCCACGGCATGCCTTCGCCCGGCGCGCCGAGATGGCGGGCTACGCGCTCGCGCATTTCGCGCGCGGCCTTGTTGGTGAAGGTCACGCACAACACCTGGCTCGGCCAAGCCTTGCGGGTGGCAACGATATGCGCGAGCCGTGCGGTCAATGCTGCGGTCTTGCCCGTGCCGGCTCCGGCGAGCATCAGCACCGGACCTTCGGTGGTCAGCACCGCCTCGCGCTGCGGGGGATTGAGCCGTGCGGCGTAAGGCGGGACAGGGCCGTCCGGAACGGCGGGAGAGGGCGAGCGATCATTCATGGCGGATTGTCTGAACAAGTAGGGAACGAAGCGCGCTGCCGCAAGCTGGCTGGAGCGCTTTTCCAGCGGAGCGGCATCGCACCGCCCGAGGGAACAAACGCTTTATCGGAACCTCATCGGGCTGCCAGTTGTTTCACCTCCAACACTCAAAGCAAAGAGGATACGAAAGCCATGAAGAATCTTATCGCATCCGGCATTACCTTCGGCTCGCTTGCCGTCCTCGGTCTCACCGGACCGGCGCTTGCCGACAATCACATGGAAGAAAAGAAGGACTGGAAGGCACAGTCGCCCGAGATCATTGAAACCAATGCTCGCGGCCAGGCTACGAAAGTGCGCGTCGAAGGGCGCATTTACGAAGTCTGCATGACCGCGCAGCAGGACAGCTGCATCCAGCCGCGCGCGGCGGGCCTCAAATGGGGCAACCGTCCGCTCAGCTACTGGCCGGGCAAACCCGCCAGCGAAATGTAGAATTGATTTCGCTCTCCAGCGAGGAAAGGGCGGCCCTATGGGGTCGCCCTTTCTGATTCAGTCGGCGCGCGTGAGCAGGGTGAGCTTGGCCTTGCCGACCTTGCGTTCGGCCTCGATCGCGAGGCCGGAGACTTCGACCGCCTCGTCATTCGCGGTCTCTAGCGCAACCCAAGTCGCCTCGCCAATCCAGCCGAGCCGCAGCAACCGGTCGAGCGCGACGCAGCCCGCGCCGGTATGATAAGGCGGATCGAGCAGGATGAGGTCATATGGCTCGTTGATGGACCTCAGCTGCAAGACCGACCCGGCATCCACGCGCGACCGCTCGGATGCTCCGAGCGCGGCGATGTTCCTGCGCATGGCGTCGATCGCATCGCGATCCTGCTCGACGAACAGGCAATGCGCCGCGCCGCGTGAAAGGGCTTCCAGCCCAAGCGCGCCCGATCCGGCAAACAGGTCGGCCACCTGTAAATCCTCGAACCCACCAAGGCGGCTGGTAAGCATCGAAAACAGCGTCTCGCGCGTGCGGTCGCCGGTGGGCCGCGTGGCTTCACCGCGGGGGGCCGATAGCCTACGGCCGCGCCATTCGCCCGCTATTATCCTCATGCGTCGCGTCGCTTCAGGCTCGAACGGAACCGGTCGAGATCGCCCTTGCGGATCCGCACCACCTGTCCGCGTGCAAGTTCGCCGAGCATGAAAGGACCGTAGGCCGTTCGGATCAGGCGGTTCACCTGCAGGTCGAGATGTTCGAGAACCCGGCGCACCTCGCGGTTCTTGCCTTCGGTGATCGTCATCTCGATCCAGTGATTGCGTGCACCTTGCCGGTCACCGCCGCCGCTGCCCGACCGTTCGAGATTGGCATCGATCGGACCGTATCGCACGCCCTCGATCTCGATCCCCTCGATCAGCGATTCCAGCTGTTCCTGGCTCACTTCGCCAAAGGCGCGTGCGCGGTAGGTACGCGGCACCGCGTTCGCGGGAAGTTCCATCGCGCGCTTGAGTTCGCCGTCATTGGTGAGGAGCAGGAGCCCTTCGGTATTGTAATCGAGCCGACCGATCGGCATCACGCGCGGCGCATCCGTGGGCATGGCGTTGACGAGCGCCGAATAGATCGTCGCGCGCCCCATCGGATCGCGTTCGGCCGTGAGCAGTCCGGTCGGCTTGTGGAACGCGTAGAGCTGGGTTGGCTCGGGCGCTGCCACCGGCTTTCCGTCGACCGTGACGCCTCTCAGATCGTTGAGGAAGGTCGCAGGGGTCTCGATCGGCTTGCCGCGCAGCGCGACGCGCCCGTCGGCGATCATGCGCTCCACCTCGCGGCGGCTGGCGATACCTGCGCGGGCAAGCAGCTTGGCGATGCGGTCGCCCTCGGGGCGGTCGTCGGATTTCTTTGGATTGGTTGGCATGGCAACCGCGACTAGGCGCTCACAACCGCTCTCGCAAGAAATGCTGCACGGTGGCGTCGAAGCGGGCAATCCCGGTTTCGAGCGTCCCCACGGTGATACGGTCGAGTGCACCCGATTCGAGGCCCTGCTGACCCAGTTCCGCGGCGCGGAAATCCTCCTTGGCGAACACTCCGCCATCGAGCAGATTCCAGCTGCGCTCCCAGTGATCGCGGGCCTTGTCGCCTTCAGGCCCTTCTGCCGGGGCTTCGGGAATGAGCATGAAATCTTCCACCAGGGTGAGATCGTGCGCCTGGGGCATGAGGACCATGACGTTGACGTAATCGGGGCTGGGGATGATCACGGTGGCGGGCAGCAACTGGTAAGCAAAGGTCACCACCCGGCGCAGAACGGCCATGTCCTCGAGGTCCAAGCCTTCCATTTCCTCGAGCCGCCCTACCGCCGAGCGCATATGTGGGCCGACCGTGTCGCCTGCCGTGATCCCATCCTTGAAGAAGGGGCCGATCGTGTTCGAATGCAGCCGTGCGACATGGTAGCTTTCGAGAAACGCGTCCATGATCAGCTTCCAGTTGCTCCTGACCGTGTGCGTGCGCCGTTTGAACAGATGGCTCTCGCCCATGCCGAACGCGTCGAAATCGTGTCCCAGCGTCCGGGCACAGGAAAAATCGGCGTCGTTCTGCGGCGCAAACCAGATCAGGCCGCCCGCTTCGCAGGCGGGCAATTCCTTGAGATGATGCTTGGACTTGTCGAGCCCGGGGAAGGTGTCGGGGCGGGGCAGGCCGATCAGGCTGCCATCGAGGCCGTAAGTCCACGCATGGTAGGGACAGACGAGACGCGCCGCGCATTGCACTTCGCCGCCTTCGACCAGCCGCGTGCCGCGATGTTGGCAGACGTTGAGGAAGACGCGGGCCTTTCCGTCCCTGTCGCGGGTTACGAGCAAGGGGCGGCCCGTGCCATCGTGCGGAACCGCCATTCCCGGCTCTGGCAGTAGCGCGGAGGGGACGAGCACTTGCGGCAAATGATCGAACAGCGCTGACCGTTCGGCTGCGAAATGGGCCGGGTCGGTGTAACGGGTGGCGGGCACGCTCTCGACGCCACCCGTTTCACGCTCCTCGCCATCCATGATCGCCCGCGCCAGCGCGAGCTGGCTTTCGGTCGGGCGGAGCGGCGATTTTCGATCCGCATTCAAAGCTGTTGAATGTGTTGTGGGCGCGTTCATCGCGGCGTTCCTATTGCGAGACTGTGCGGCTAGTGTCGCACAGGATTTGAGCGAGAGGAAGGACGCTGCGTATGAGCGAAACGGCTGAAGCGGAGAAACCGGGCGCGTGGCACGCGCTGCGCGTGGCGCTGACCAATCGCAAGACCGGCTACATGCTGATTTTCGGCTTCGCCTCTGGCCTTCCCTATGCGCTGCTGCTCGGCACGCTCTATGCGTGGCTGACCGATGCCGAAGTCGATGTCGAGACGATGGGCGTCTTCTCGCTGATCGGGCTCGCCTACGCCTTCAAGTTCCTGTGGTCGCCGGCGCTCGACCGGGTCGATGTCCCGCTGCTCAAGCGGCTGGGCAAGCGCAAGCAATGGATCGTGACCGCGCAATTGCTGCTCGGCGCGATCCTCGTGATCCTCTCGCTTCTCAATCCGCTGACCGCGCTCGGGCTGTTTTCCCTGCTCGCCGGGATCGGGGCCTTCGCCAGCGCAACCCAGGATGTGGTGATCGACGCCTGGCGCGTCGACGTGGCGGACGAAAGGGCGACGATCGACATTCTCTCGACCGTCTATCAGATGGGCTATCGCATAGCCGCTCTGGTCGGCGGCGCGCTGGCGCTGTTCATGGCGGAAAGGCTTGGATGGCCTACGGTTTACGCCGTCATGGGAGCGATCCTGCTGGGCGTCGGCTTCCTCGGCCTGTTCGCGCCCGATGCCGAGCGCAGCGCCGAAAACATGGCCGATGAGCGCGCCAATCTCGCCACCCTTCGTCAGCCCGGACAGTTGAAACCGAAAGTGCGCGCCTGGGCGCTCGGCGCCGTTGGATTGCTGTGGGGCTGGGCGCTCGTCACGGTGCTGATCTTCATGGTGCGCTCGCTCAGTGCCGACCCGGATTCGCGGCCCGATTCGACCGAGTTCGTGAGCCAGATGGGGCCGCTTATCGTGATTGCCACCGTGGTCATTCCCGGCCTGATCGCGGGCTGGCTTGAGAGCATGCGCAAGCAGGGCCGCCATGTTCTCACCAGTGCAGCGCCTCTGCGCGGCGGGTTCGATACCGCGCTCGATCACGGCTATCGCGCGCTCATCCTTCCGCTCGCCGAGATCATCGGGCGATTGCGCTGGGCAGCGGTTCTGGTGATCGCGCTGGTGCTGACCTACCGGATCACCGATGCGATCTGGGGCAGCTTTGCCTATCCGTTCTATCTGGGCGAACTCGAATACAGCAAGGACGAGGTCGCGATCGCCTCCAAGTTCTTCGGCGTGGGCGCGCTGCTTCTGGGGCTTGCATTGGGCGGTGCGTTGCTCACGCTCATCGGCCGGATGACGACCCTCACGCTGGGTGCGCTGATCGCGGCGCTGACCAACCTGCTCTACGCCGACCTCGCGATCGGCGGGGCCCGGATGCAGGCGGCCAGCGACCTGACCGGGTTTACCTGGCTGACCAGCCTGTTCGGGGCCGATGAACGGCTGTCGAAACTGATGCTGACGATCGGAATGGAAAACATCGCGGTCGGGATCGCCGGTGCGGCGTTTGTCGCCTATCTTTCGAGCATCGTCGCCAAGGGCTACAGCGCGGTGCAATACGCGCTGCTATCCTCGCTCACGCTTCTGGTCGGCACGCTCGGGCGCCCAGCGCTCGGTCAGATGATCGAGGAGCAGGGCTATTACGACGTCTTCATCCTGACCACGCTGATCGGGTTGTTCGCGGTGGTTCTGTGCATCGTGGAATGGGTGCGGATCGCGCGTTCGGGCCGTCCGGAAAACGCGC
>JBFHIF010000076.1:0-6377 GCA_041596595.1 Erythrobacter sp.
CATCCCGGCCGGTTGAGCGACCAGTCGACCCCCCAGGTGATCCGCGCGCCGTCCTCGACCCGGTCGTAGCCGGGGAAGCGGTTGAGAGCGAACAGGTTCGAATCCTCGAGGTCGATTGCGCGGGCATCCTCGTTGGGAACCGCGAGATTGCTGACCGGGGGGCTGGCGACCAACTGGACGCGCGGGGTGAGCACCTGGGTGCCGCCGAAGGCTTCGCCGACAAACGGCCACTCGATGTCGATCGCCGCGAGCGCGACCCCGCGGCTGGTCCATCCCTCGTCACCGCGATAGCTGGGCGTAAGCGTCGCGAAGGTTTCGTCGGTATGGTAGATATCGCCGCGCACCAGCGCGGTCAGGGTGACCACCTGGCCCAGACCGGTCAGCCGCCGCAGGTCCCACCGCGCCCCGGCAAAGGCACGCTGCGTGTCCTGGCCCTCGGGGCGGATCAGGTTGAGCGTGTTGGCCTGGAGTTGCACCCGCCCGCCCAGCACCGGATCGTTGATCATGCGGCGATAATCGAGTGCAGGCAGTGCGATCGGGATCTGCCCCTGGTCGGCGTTGATCCGCAGCGTCTGGGTCGCCCAGCCGGCAATGCTGAGATAGGAATCGCGGTTGATCCGCTCGACATTGATGGTCGAACGCAGCCGGTCGTCGCGGCTGATGTCGTAGCGCCTGAGGAAGGTGCGGTCACTGGCGATGCGGACCGACCCGGTCGCGCTCCATTCGGGAGAGAACTGGAACCGGCCGTTGGCGAACAGGTAACCGCGCGGATCGCTCTGGGTCGTGGCGACCCCGGTGAAATCGGAGACCCGGCTCGAATGGGTCGCATAGCCGGTGATCTGGTAGGCGCCGTTGCCGGTGAGATGGCGCCATTGCGCCCGCGCCATCGGCGCAACCTCGGTATAGACCGATGCGCCCAGCGTCAGGTCCTTGTTGTCGGCGAACCGCCAGAAATAATCGCCCGACAATTCGAGCCCGTTAACCTCCGAGATACGCACGTCGGGCACGAGAAATCCCGAAACCGGGCCGCCATCGGTTCGCAGCGAAAGGCCGGGCAGGGGCACGAGCCGCGCACCGAACAGTTCGAGCATCGCACCCTTGAAGCGGACCTGTTCCTCCGAGGGATCGTAGATCACCCGGTCGGCGGTGATGCGCCAGCTCGGGGTCTTGTCGCAGCCCGCCTCGGTCGAGACCGCGCAGGCCGTATAGGCGGCATCGGTCAGGATGACCGTGCCATCCTCGCCGCGCTCTCCGCTGCGCGCAGCGAGCCTTCCGCCAGCCCGCAAGGCAAGCAGCAGATCGCTCATCGCGCCGGCTTCGAACTTGTCGTTGAGCTCGAGGCTCTCGGTGTAGAGCTGGTTGCCGCGATCATCGACGAAGCGAATGTTGCCGGTCGCGAGAATCTGGCCGGTGTTGCGGTTCCACACCACCTGGTCGGCGCGGACCGAACCATCATCGCTGCGCAGAACCACGTTGCCGCTGGCTGTGACCGTATCGGCATTGCTATCGTAGGCAAGCTGGTCGGCCTCGAACGCGATCTCGTTTGCGCTCGGCGCGGCTTCGACCTGTTCGAGCGCGACCGGTTCGGCAAGCGCGGCGTCGCCCGCGTCCTGCGCCGCCAGCGGCGTCGCAAGCGCGCAGACAGGCAGCGCCGCGCAGATGATCATCGCCGGGCGCGCGTCTAGCAGTGTGAAAGCGCCGGCCGTGCGTGACCTGCCGACTGTCCAACCTCGCGACATGGCTTGCCTATTGCACCGCTCGCGCCTAATCGCAATCGCCATTCAGGCGGACAGGTGCAAAGCCCCCAAGGCCGCGCCGATCATGCACCCTCTCGGGCTTCCCCGCCGCACCTACAGACCGACAATGCCGGAGTTTTCATGCAGATCACCTTTACCGATACCGCGCCCGACACGGTTCGCCTTCACGCACGGATCGTCAACCAGGGCGATGCCCTCACCGATGTCGATCCCGCGATTGCCGATGGCGCCAAGGCCGCCCGGTTCAAGGGCCGCGCCGGACAGGTGTTCGAAGGGTTCACGATGGAAAGCGGCAGGCTGCGTCGCCTCGCGCTGGCCGGCGCCGGCGAAACCGACGCCGATACCCGGCTTCTCAACGTAGAGAAGGCAGGCGCGGGGCTGACCGCGAAATTCCTGTGTTCGGGAGAGGATGCGCTGGTGCTCGATCTGGGTCATGCGGACCTTTCGAGCGAGGAAGCGGCTGCGGCTTTGCAGGGCGCGCGGCTGCGGGCCTGGCGGCACGACACCTACCGCACCAAGCTTGCCAAGGACAAGCGCCCGACGCTCGAAACCATCCACGTGATCGGCGCGCCCGAGGGCACCGAGGATGCCTGGGCAGAGGCCGAAGCGATCGCGAAAGGCGTCGAGTTCACCCGCACGCTGGTCGCCGAACCGGCGAACATCCTTTACCCCGAAAGTTTCGTCGCACGCTGCCGCGAAGCATTCGAGGGGACCGGCGCAGAAATCACCGTGCTCGGCGATGAAGAAATGGAAGAACTCGGCATGGGCGCTTTGCTCGGCGTCGGACTGGGTTCGGAGCGCCCCTCGCGTCTGCTGGCGATCCGCTGGAATGGCGGCGGCGATGAAAAGCCGACCGTTTTCGTGGGCAAGGGTGTCACGTTCGACACCGGCGGCATTTCGCTGAAGCCGGGCCCCGGCATGGAAGACATGAAATGGGACATGGGCGGCGCGGGCGCGGTCGCGGGCGGGATGCTCGCACTGGTTTCGCGCAAGGCCAAGGCTAACGTCATCGGCGTCATGGGTCTGGTCGAGAACATGCCCGATGGTCGCGCCCAGCGGCCGGGCGATATCGTCAAGACGATGAGCGGGCAGACGGTCGAGGTGCTCAACACCGACGCCGAAGGTCGGCTGGTGCTGTGCGATGCGCTCCACTGGGCCCAGGAAGAATACGACCCTGCCCGGATCATCGATCTCGCCACGCTGACCGGCGCGATGATCATCGCGCTCGGCAACGAACATGGCGGCCTGTTCGCCAATGACGATGATCTGGCCGAGCAATTGCTCGCCGCAGGGCAGGCCACCGGTGACAAGCTGTGGCGCCTTCCGATCGGCCCGGCCTACGACAAGCTGATCGATTCGCCGATCGCCGACATCAAGAACGTCGGGCCGCGCCAGGCGGGCTCGATTACCGCGGCGCAATTCCTTCACCGCTTTATCCGAAAGGACACGCCCTGGGCGCATCTCGATATCGCCGGGATGGTCTGGTCGGACAAGCCCGGCCATACTTGGGACAAGGGCGCAACCGGATACGGGGTGAGACTGATCGATCGTTTCGTCAAAAACGTCGCGGAGTGATCGCGGTGGGGAGGATGCGGAAAAAATCCGACCTCCCCTCGAAAATCTGCCAGTCCTGCGGCCTGCCTTTTGCGTGGCGCAAGAAATGGGAGCGGGACTGGGACAATGTCCGCTATTGCTCCGAGAGGTGCAGGCGGAATAGGTCTGCTTCATCATGAAAGTCGATTTCTGGCAGCTGTCGAGCGACCCGGCGGACAAGGTCTGTGCGCTGATCGCGGCGCGTGTGCTCGGCAATGGCGAACGGCTGCTGGTCGTGAGCGACGCTGCCGAGCAGCGCGCCGCCATTTCCAGGGCGCTGTGGAAAGCGGGCCCCGAAAGCTTCCTCGCCAATGGCGAGGCCGATGCCGCGGGGGCGGAGCTACAGCCGGTGCTGCTGTCCGCCACCCGCCAACCGCTGAACGGGGCAAGTCACGTCGTCTATGCCGACGGCAAGTGGCGCGGCGAGGACGGCTTTGCGCGCGCGTTTCTCCTGTTCGGGGAGGACACGATTGACGAGGCCCGGGCCACCTGGCGTGCGCTTGACGGGCGAGACGATCTCGAACGCGCCTTCTTCCGGCAGGAAGCGGGCAAGTGGGTCAAGGTCGGCTGAAAAACTTGCAGCGCCCCGCGCAATGCCCGATGTTGGCCCGTGCATTGGGGAGATAGCGCCATGATCCGAACCATAGCTTTGACGACTGCCGCTTCGGTCCTGCTCGCCGCCTGCGGATCCGAAAAGAGCGGCGAATTCACCACCGAAGAAGGCGAAACGGGCGAATATTCGATCGATCCCGCGACCGGTGAAACCAGCGCGCGCATCGAGACCGCCGAAGGCACCGCGACGATGCGTTCGGGAGCGAGCGTCCCGGTCAAGCTGCCCGATGGGATTACCATTTATCCCGGCGCGCAGGTCGTCTCGAACACGGTGGTCGACCATGCCGGCGGTTCGGGCAGCATGGTGACCTTGCGCAGCGAGGACACGCCGCAACAGGTCTCGGCGCATTATCGCCGCGAGGCCGAAGCGGCGGGCTACAAGATCGCGCTGGAAATGACGGTCGAGAACGGGATGCTGATCGGCGGCGAAAAGCCAAACGGGGCGGTGTTCTCGGTCAACACATCGAGCGACACCGACGGGACGACGCTGGCGCAGCTGATGCTGGGCAACAACCCGCCTTAGGCCGGCCGCGTCGCCGGGGCTTGAACTGAGCCGCCGCCGGGGCTAAGCGCGCGGCGCAATCCCGAGCGGCCGTTTTCCTGGCGGCTCATCCCCTACCGAGCGCCCCCGCGCGCCCTTTCTATCAAGGACCAAGACAATGGCGGTTACCCGCACCTTTTCGATCATCAAGCCCGATGCCACGCGCCGCAACCTCACCGGTGCAGTCACCAAGATGCTCGAGGACGCCGGCCTTCGCGTCGTGGCCTCGAAGCGCATCCACATGACCCGCGAGCAGGCCGAAGGCTTCTACGCGGTCCACAAGGAACGCCCCTTCTTCGGCGAACTGGTCGAATTCATGACCAGCGGCCCGGTCGTGGTCCAGGTGCTCGAGGGCGAAGACGCGGTCAAGCGCAACCGCGACGTGATGGGCGCCACCAACCCGGCCGACGCCGACGAAGGCACGATCCGCAAGACCTTTGCCGAATCGATCGAGGCCAACACCGTCCACGGTTCGGACAGCGAGGAAAACGCCAAGATCGAGATCGACTTCTTCTTCAACGAAGACGAAATCGTCGGCTGATCGCTTTTTCAAGCGGCATGAAATCGAAGGGCCGTCCCATGCGGGGCGGCCCTTTTGCTATGGGGCGGAAAAGCGCGCGACCTGGCGCGCATGGGCGCGGTGGATCCCGTTCGCGCTCGCTGCCATCTCGCGCCGCATCGCGGCCCTTGCGGCGACCGTCAGATCGAGACCGAGTTCGCGATAGGCACGGCCGATCGCGGCTTCCCAGTCGGCATCGAGTTCCTCGAAATCGAGCCGCGTGACCGCGCCGCTCCAGTTTGCCAGCGCTTCGGCAACCCGTTGCTCGCGCAGAATCAGCTTGCGCCGCCACTCCGCCTCGATCCACTCCGTGTCGCAGCGCGTCGATTGCACCGCCATCTGATTGGCGACGAGCGACAAAGTGCTCTTCAGCACTGCCTCGCGATCGCGATCGGCAATCACCAGGCGGGCATCGGGAAATGCAGCGAGAAGCTCGGTGAGGTTTTCGCAGAATACCGGGACCTTCATCACCCGCGGCCTGTCGGCCAATCCGCGATGGGCGGCGTCGGTCCTCAGGATGCGCCCGAATTCGCGATAGACCGGCCCGGCCTCGCGCGCTTCGCTGAAGGCAGTGTAAGATGGAATGCGCCACTGCGTTTCGTAGATCGAGTGGTTCAGTGCCGCTCCCAGCCAGCCGAGTTCTTCTTCGACGCCGGCGCTTTTCATCGGGTGGATCGCATCGAGCCAGGGATTGACGCGCTTGAGCATCGCCAGTTCGGCCGTCCCCTTCAACCGCCTCAGGTCGGGCCGGCGCGGGACGGGATGCGCGGCATCGCAATAGCGCGTCGCGCTGTGCGCCGGATCGGCAGCGAACAGCTTGTGGATTCGCGTGGTCCCGCCGCGCATATGTCCAACGACGATGATCGGCGGCGCGATCCGGGTCTTGGCAAGGTCGGGCCGCTTTGCCCAGACCGCGCCGAGCGCGAAGCGGGCGCTGACCGCTCGCACAAGCTGGCCCCATGCCATCGCCTGTCCGAGCGGCGAAAGCGCCGCCTCGGTTGCTGCAGCCTGCGCGAGCCGGGAAAATCGATCCCGGAAATCGGCAACGTCCGCATCGCTGCGTCCGGCGCGTTCGGCTACACCGGATTCGTTGCCTTGTCGGCCGGCTGCAGCGCGCCAGAGCGCCTGCGGGTCGAGATCGGGCGGGGGCAGGATGCCGCGTTTCCACGCCGTTGCAAGCCAGCGGTCGAGCCTGTCCGCGAGCGGCGAACGGGCGAGCGGGTGAGGGCGATCGGGCAGGGCGCGGCGCCCGAGGCGCACCATCAGAATTCGTCCGCTGCATCCAGCAGCTTGGTCAGCTTCGCGGGAGCAGCGG
>JBFHIF010000077.1:0-6350 GCA_041596595.1 Erythrobacter sp.
CGACGTGGATGACGTCCTTTCCGAACAGCTCGGCATTGCCGGCGACGGACGCGAAGAGATCATGCGGGTCCGGCAGACCTTGGTCAGCACCAAGAACCTCAAACGCGTGATCAGTTCGACCAAGCTGGGCGACGGCATAACCGGGACGTCACAGATGGATGCCGCAGTGGCCGAGCTCGCCGAGCGCGTCCAGGTCACGAGCCAGCAGGACAACCTGTTCGAGATCATAGCGACAGTCGGCAAGAGTGACCTGTCCGATGCAGAGAATGCCGTGCTTGCGCGCAACGTGGTTCAAAAGCTTCTCGACATCTTTCGCGAGGAACACATTTCGGGCAACCGCGCCGAGATCAACAAGGCGATGGACGAGCTCGACGACCAGCTCGAAGAGCGCAAGCTTGAGCTCGAAGCCGCCGAGCAGCGTCGCCTCGCATTCGAAGCCCAGTATCCCGAGCTTATCGGCGGCTCGGCAACGCTTTCAACCAAGATCCAGCAGGCGCGCACCGAATTGCGGGACATCGACGCTGACCTGGCTGCGGCGTCGAGCGCGCTTGCAGCGATCAACGGCCAATTGGCGAGCACGCCGCGCATGATTGCCGGGAACGGACCCGCGAGCGGGCCGCGAGGCGCCTTGATGCAGGTTCAGGCCCAACTTGCCGAACTGCGCTCGCGCGGGCTGAAGGACGAGCATCCCGATATCGTTTCGACGACGCGGCAGCTCAGGTTACTGGAACAGCAGGTGGCGCTGGCTGGATCCGACAATGCGGGCGGCACGCCCAATCCGGCCTATTCGTCGCTGCTCGCGATCCGAGCCGACCGTGAAGCCGGGGTGGAATCGCTGATGGCGCGGCGCGCGGCGCTGCAATCGCAGGTCGCTTCGCTGATGGCGAGCCAGGCATCGACCCCCGAAGTCGCCGCCGAGGCGAACCGCATCAGTCGCGATTACGAGGTCTTGCGCAAGAATTACGAGGACCGGCTTCAGGATCGCGAGGAAATCCGCACCCGGGGCAATGTCGTCGACCAGACCAGCCAGTACAAGTTCGACCTGATCGATCCGCCGGTGGTTCCGCAGAAGCCTGCGGCTCCCAATCGTCCGTTGCTGCTGTTCGGAGTCCTGATCGTCGGGCTCGGGGCCGGGATGGGCGTCGCCTACGGCATCGGACAGATCCGCTCGAGCTTCGCCACGCCGCAAGCGCTCGGCAAGGCTTTCGACCTGCCCGTGATTGGATCGATTTCGCTTACCCTTTCGGATGCCGCGCGCGCACTCGAACGCCGTCGGCTGAAACAGTTTATCGGCGCATGCGGCGGGCTCGCAGCGATGTTCGTGGTCCTGCTCGTGATCGAGATCGTCTCGGTCGGATCAGTAGCGTGAGCGCGTGGGGGAAAAACCGGAAATGACCGAGCAACGCAAGATCGACCCCGGAAAGGCCAGGCACGCATCGCTGCTCGAGCGTGCGGATGACGCCTTTGGGCTGAAGAGTGTTTCGCCCGGCTTCGACCCTGCGACACTCCCGCAGCCCAAAGCGAAACCATCGGCTCGCCCCAATGTCCGCGTGCAATCGCCGCCGCTGTTGAAAGAGCATCCGGCAGCGCGTGCAGAGCCGTCAGAAACGCCCATTGTTCCGCAATCCCCGCCCGAGCCCGCCGTGGCGCTTGGCGGAGGCTTTGCGGAGATCGACCGCGACCGCTTGCGGGCACGCGGACTGCTCGTGCCCGAAGAGCCCGTCTCGGCGCTTCTGGAAGAACTGCGGATCATCAAGCGTGATGTCATCGCCGATGCCCGAGCAAACAGGAGCGCCCTCGATCGGCGGATCCTGGTCTGTTCTCCTCATCAGGGCGAGGGCAAGACCTATTGCGCCGTCAACCTCGCGATTGCACTTGCTGCGGAACGCGATGTCGAGGTCCTGCTGGTCGACGCGGACACGATGCGGCCTTCCGTCGTCGAGCGCCTCGGGATCGAGGAGGGGCCTGGATTGATGGACGCTCTCGCCGATCCATCCTGCGTGCCCGAAAAGCTCGCATTGCGCACCGATATCGAAGGGCTTTTCATCCTGCGCGCCGGTTCGACCGGAGCGCAAGACGCCGAATACCTTGCCAGCGCGCGAACCGCCGATGTGCTCGATCGGCTGACTCGCGACGCGCCCAATCGGTACCTTATCTTCGACACGCCCCCTGCGCTCGCGGCGTCGCCTGCAGCAGAACTTGCGGCGCATGTCGGCCAGGCGATCCTTGTGGCCCGTGCCGATGAAACCAGCCGCGCCGCGCTCGAGGACGCGCAGCAGCTTCTTTCGGCCTGTGCAAACATCAAGCTGCTGCTCAACGCCGCACAATTTAGCCCTTCGGGTCGCCGCTTCGGAGAATACGAGGGGATGGGCACGTGACGAACCATATTCGCCCGGTCATTTCGCTGGCAGTGTTCTGCGCAGGAATTTCCAGCGTCCCCGCGTTCGCGCAAGGGACCGGAGAGACACCACGAGCGGTGGTCATCCAGCCCTATATCGAGGTCAGCCAGATCCTTTCGGCGGAGCTATCTCCGGGCGACGAGGTTGTGACTTATACCCAGCTCGCCGCGGGCACCGATATCAATGCGCAAGGGCGCAACAGCGGTATCTCGGTCTCGGTGCGCTACGAGCGCAATATCGGGTATGGCGACGATGTCGACAGCGACACGGTAAGCGGCGTTGCGCGGGGTCATATCGCGGTAGTCCCTCGGGCTTTGGCGTTCGAGGCCGGCGCGCTGGCGAGCCGGTCGCGCATCGATGGTGCGGGATCGGTTTCGCCCAACCCGCTGGCCCGAGACGATGCCGAAAGCCGCGTCTACAGCGTCTATGCAGGACCAAGCCTCGCGACGCAGGTGGGTGCAGTTGAAGTCACCGGGGTGGCTCGGGTCGGATACAGCCGTTTCGAGGCCGATTCGCTGGCTTTCGATCCCAATGGCGATCCGGTCGACGCGTTCGATGACAGCGTCACCTACAACACACAGCTTCGCGCCGGAACGCGCCCCGGCTATCCCCTCCCGATTGGCCTCGCTGCAACGGCGGGTTTCTTCCAGGAAGACATCTCCAACCTCGACCAGCGGGTTCGCGATACCTTCGTAAGAGCCGATGTGACCGTGCCCGTGAGCGAATCTCTCGCGCTGGTTGGCGGAGCCGGATACGAGGACGTCGAGGTCTCGCATAGAGATGCGCTGCGCGATGGTAACGGCGTGCCGCTGCGAGGACCCGATGGTCGGTTCCTGACCGACGGCGCCTCTCCGCGCATCCTTGCATTCGATGTCGATGGACTCTTGTGGGACGTTGGCGTGTTGTGGCGGCCAAGCTCGCGCACGTCTCTCGCTGCAAGCGTCGGTCGCCGCTACGATTCGACCACCTATTATTTCGCCTTCGGCTACCGGCCGAGCATCCGCAGTTCGCTCAACATCAACGCCTATGACGGGGTGAGCGGTTTCGGTGGTCGCATCAACAATGCGCTGGCAGACCTTTCGACCAATTTCGAAGTGCTCCGCAATCCGGTTACCGGCGACTTCGGCGGACTGGTGACGGGCGAGGAAGGATCGGGGCTGGTCACGGCGCTCGGATCGGTCCGCTCTGCAGCCTTCCGCGGTCGCGGCGTCAATGCCAGCTATCAGCGGCGCGTGGGGCGCCTGACCGCGGCGATCGGCGCTGGTTACGACAGGCGCGATTTCATCGGCGCACAGGGCACCGTGCTCGAAGCGGCCAACGGCATCGTCGACGAAAACTACTATGTGGCCGCGGGCCTATCACGCGAGCTTGGCCAGAGCGCCAGCTTTGCAACCAACGCCTATGTAAGCTGGTTCGACAGTGCCGCAGACAATTCGGACGTGACCGCGTTTGGCGCGTCCGCCGCATACAACCGCGCGATCACCAACAAGATCTCGGCGCGTGCTGCTCTCGCTGTCGACTACTTCGACAGCGAGTTCACCGCCGAGGATTTCGCGACCGCCACCGCGCTGCTTGGCCTGCGCTACAACTTCTGATCGAGGAGCCGAAACGATGTATGAGCAATTCTACGGTTTCAGTGGACGGCCCTTCCAGCTGACCCCGGATCCCGAGTTCTATTTCAAGAGCTCCACTCACCGCAAAGCGATGAGCTATCTGGGCTACGGGCTTAACCAGGGCGAAGGATTCATCGTCATCACGGGCGAGGTCGGGTCGGGTAAGTCGACACTGGTCGCGCATCTGATGGAACGGATCGACCCGGCGGAACTGACTGTGGCGCAAGTCGTCACCAGCGCGCTTGATGGGGACGAACTGGTCCACGTCGTCGCGCACGCATTTGGCCTCGATGTCGATGGTCATGACAAAGCGGGCGCGCTTGGTGCCATTGAGAGATTTCTCCAGGGGCAGGCCCGAGAGGGCAAGCGCTGTCTCCTGATCGTTGACGAATGTCAGAATCTCGACATTGCCGGTCTTGAGGAACTGCGCATGCTGTCGAACTTTCAGCTCGGCGCACACCCCCTCCTGCAGAGCCTGCTTCTCGGTCAGCCCGAATTCCGTCGCACGCTCGCAAACCATCCCGATCTTGACCAGTTGCGCCAGCGGATCATCGCCTCTCACCATCTCGAGCCCTTGGGCGAGGAGGAGGTCGAGGATTACGTGTCCCACAGGCTCAACCAGGTCGGATGGGAAGGTAACCCGGCGCTGGCTGACGGGCTGATCCCCGCGATCTATGAACAATCCGCAGGGATTCCCCGCCGGGTCAATCAGGTGATGAACCG
The DNA here is from genome assembly GCA_041596595.1 of Erythrobacter sp. GTDB lineage: Bacteria > Pseudomonadota > Alphaproteobacteria > Sphingomonadales > Sphingomonadaceae > Erythrobacter. The sequence goes on from JBFHIF010000077.1 coordinate 4,736, forward strand.
CCTCCTGCTCCTAGGAGCCATCGAGGAGCAGGGCGCGCTCACTTGCGAAATGCTCGACGCGGTTATCGCGGAGATGGAACAGGACGTGTCCAACGGGTCCAGCGCGGCGCCCAATCCGTTCAGCATCGAGCCGGTGGCAGCAGCAGAGGTGAACGAGCGCAGTCTCGAAAGTGTCCCGGCGAGCGAAGTAGCCGCGCTCCTGGCGGAACGCGACGCGCGAACGGCAGAACTGGAAGCCGCGATCGGGGGATTGCAGGCTGCCGGTTCGAACAAGAGCGAGACAGGCCAAAATGAAACCGGCGACGAGCGCCTGACCGGTCAGGTCACGGCGGCAATAGACCGGATCGAACAGCGCCTGGAGGAACAGGAACAGTCGTTCCGTCATGTCCTCACCATGCTGATCGAATGGCTCGAGGACGAAAAGTCGCGCGAGGCTGCCTGAGATGCACGGGACGATCGACAGCGCGGCTGCGCCGAGGCCGATCGTCAATGGATTGTCGGTCGATGTCGAGGACTGGTTCCAGGTCGGCGCGTTCGAAAACACGATCCCGCGTGGGCGTTGGAACGCGCTCGAAAGCCGGGTCGAGGCCAATGTCGAACTGATCCTCGATCTGTTTGAAGAAGCGGGTGTGAGCGCAACCTTTTTCGTTCTTGGCTGGATCGCCGAAAGGCATCCAGCGCTGATCAGGCGCATCGCCGATGCTGGCCATGAGATTGCCAGCCACGGCTATGATCACAAGCGGGTTTTTACGTTCACGGCAGCCGAGTTTGCGAGCGATATTGCGAAGGCCCGAGCGGTTCTCGAGGATTGTTCCGGCCAGAAAGTCACGGGCTATCGCGCACCGAGCTTCTCGATAGACGCGCGCAGCGTGTGGGCCTTCGAAGTGCTGGCCGAGCAGGGCTATGCCTATTCCTCCAGTGTCGCTCCGGTCGTGCACGATCACTATGGCTGGCGCGAGGCCCCACGATTTGCCTTCGCACCCTTGTCCGAAAGCGACCTCATCGAAATTCCGGTTACTACGGCGCAATTTGCAGGACGTCGGCTTGCGGCAGGTGGAGGCGGGTTCTTTCGCGTTCTGCCCTACAGCTTTACCCGGTGGGCGATCCGCCAGGTGAACGAGGCGGGAAGGCCGGCGATTTTCTACTTCCACCCATGGGAGATCGATCCCGGGCAGCCGCGTGTGGCGAACGCTCCGATCCGCTCCCGGCTGCGGCATTATACCGGGCTCGAAGGCATGGCAGGCAAATTGCGTCGGCTCGCGGGAGAATTCACCTGGGGGCGCATGGATGCGATCGCACCAGCCGAACGCGAGCGCGTAACCTCGTTTCCGACCCATCAGGCCGCTGCATGAACGCGCCGGTCAATCTCGGGCATTCGGTCAGCGCCGTCGAACTGGACGATCCCGGCATGGCGCGGCGGATCGAGGGTTTCGTTGCCGAGCAACGGGCCAGCATATTTCACCGGCCCACGTGGTTGTGTGCCGTCGAGGCGGGAACCGGTCACCGCGCGTTCGGACTGGTTTCCGAACGGCTCGGCACGATCACCGGCTGGCTGCCTTTGACCCAAGCCCGATCGCTCCTGTTTGGAAATTCTCTCGTGTCGAGCGGATTTGGC
>JBFHIF010000078.1:0-6307 GCA_041596595.1 Erythrobacter sp.
CCACGATGCGCTGGTCGAGATGATCGAGAAAAAGCGCGACAGCGGGATCACGCTGACCACGCTCGGCTTTGGCACGGGCAATTACAACGAGGCGATGATGGAACAGATCGCCAATCACGGGAACGGCAATTACGCCTATATCGACAGCGCGCTGGAAGCGAAGAAGGTGCTCGGCAGCGAGATGAGTTCGACCCTGTTCACCATCGCCAAGGACGTGAAGATCCAGGTCGAATTCAACCCGGCGGTGATCAGCCAGTATCGCCTCGTGGGCTACGAGAACCGGATCCTGCGCGAAGAGGATTTCAACAACGACAAGGTCGATGCGGGCGATATCGGCGCGGGCCACCAGGTGACCGCGATCTACGAAGTGGTGCCGACCGGCACGCGCGGCTGGATCGCGCCGAGGCGATATGAAGACCCGCCGCACGCCAATGCCGCACGCCAGATGGCCGAGGCCGCACACGTCAAGCTGCGCTACAAGCTGCCCGATGGCGACACCTCGCGGCTGATCGATACGGTAGTGACTTACGAACAGCTGCGCCGCGCCAAGGCACCCAAAGGCGATTTCGCCTTTGCCGCATCGGTCGCGGCTTTCGGCCAGTTGCTACGCGGCGACAATCTGCTCGGCGAATTCGGTCATGCCCAGATCGGTGCGCTCGCCGGCAGCCAGAACGAATACTGGCGGCAGGAATTCCTCAAATTGAACGAGATCGCCGGGGGGCTTCGCACCGGCGGCTGAAACGACCCGGCGCGGAACCGCCACGCGTGATCGACCATTGGGAATCGGCGAGCGGTCCTGTTAAGGGACTGCGAAATCCCATTGCCAAGAGGTCTCTCCATGTCACCTGAACTCCAGCAATATCTCCCGCTCATCATCGTCGGCGCATTGCTGTTGCTGATCGCGCTGTGGCTGCTGATCCGCACCAACCGCAAGACCCGGGTGACGGGCGAACGCGCAGGCGATGTGCTCGATGAAGGCGCGCAAGGGGCGCAGCGCAACCAGGCGCTGATCGACGCGCCGCGATCGGTCGAGAAGGAATACGGCCAGACCTCCGCCAACGCCAATACCCAGGAAGTCGCCGCCGCCCAGGCCCAGACAGACGCCGAAGCGGGCGCATTTGTCGCACCGAGCGCCCCGGCCAGCACGCCAGCCACCGCCTCCCCGCCTGCACCGACCCCAGATCCGGCTTCGGCGCCCGCCCCCGCCCCTGTCGCAAGCTCCACGCCGTCTTCCAGCGGGCAAGGCGATGACCTCACCCGAATCAAGGGACTCGGCCCCAAGCTCTCCTCCCGGCTCGCCGAACTGGGCGTGACCCGGTTCGATCAGATCGCGAATTGGAGCGCCGAGGATATCGAGCGCATCGACCCGCAACTCGGCCGGTTTTCCGGACGTATCGCGCGCGATCAATGGGTTGCACAGGCGCGGCTTCTGGCAGAGGGCGACGAGGCCGGCTTCAGCGAGCGGTTCGGCAATACGCGCTGAGCATCGAGAGGAACATTCCCGCCCAAAGTGTGTTAGGTTCAGTCAGGGGCGCGCATATCTGATTCTGGTGGGAAACGAACATGAACCGTAAAATCCTGGTGGCCGAAGACGAGATGATCGTCGCATTCGATCTGTGCGACACGGTCAAGGAAGCGGGCTTCATGGTCGAAGGTCCCCATGCGGGGATTTCTTCGGCAATGCTCGCTTTCCAGAAGGAACGCCCCGATCTCGCGATCCTCGACGTGCAGCTTTCCGATGGCGATTCCTATGCGCTGGCCGAAAAGCTGGCCGCCGAAAACGTCCCGATCATCTTTCACTCGGGGCGGCATACCCCCGAGGAAGTGCGTTCGCACTTTCCCAAGGCGTTCACGCTGACCAAACCGTGCCCGCCCACCAAGATCCTCGAAACCGTAAACCAGGCGCTCGAAGCCGCCTGATCCCGGCCGCGCGCCCTGCGGGGTCAAGCTAGCGCTTCCCACGGCCTGCGCGCTCGCCTAGTCTTGCTCCCCTGCAGTTAGCGCAATGGGGAGAATGCGAAGGTGCACCACGATCTGTTTCCCGTGCCCGATCACTGGGCCCGCTCGGCCAAGATCGATGACGAGGCCTATCACGCGAAATATGCCCGCTCGATCGAGGAGCCCAACGGCTTCTGGCGCGAAGAAAGCGAACGGATCGACTGGATTAGGCCCTGGGATACGCTGAGGGAAGTCAGCTTTCGCCGCGAGGATTTCGGCATCGCGTGGTTTCTTGGCGGCAAGCTTAATATCTGTGCCAATGCGATCGACCGGCACCTTGCAACGCAGGGCGATCGCGCCGCGATCATCTGGGAACCCGACGATCCCGATACGCCGGGGCGCACGCTGACCTATCGCGACCTGCATTCCGAAGTCTGCCGCTTTTCCAACGTGCTCAAGCGCCAGGGCGTCGCCAGGGGCGACCGGGTAACGATCTATCTGCCGATGGTCCCCGAGGCCGCGATCGCGATGCTCGCCTGCGCCCGGATCGGCGCGGTGCATTCGGTGGTGTTCGCTGGCTTCAGCCCCGATGCGCTGGCAGGCCGGATCGAGGATTGCCAGTCGGATATCGTGATCACCGCCGACGAGGGGCTTCGCGGCGGCAAGAAAGTCCCGCTCAAGGCCAATGTCGATGCCGCGCTGCAAAAGGCCAGCGCGCGCAAAGTGATCGTCTATCGCCATACCGGCGGCGAAGTGACGATGAACAAGGGCCGCGACATCTGGTGGCACGAGGCCATGGCGAGCGCGCCATCGGAATGCGACCCGGAAGTGATGGAGGCCGAAGACCCGCTGTTCATCCTCTACACCTCGGGATCGACCGGAAAGCCCAAGGGCGTGCTCCACACCACCGGCGGTTACGCGGTGTGGACCAGCATGACTCACGAATACGTGTTCGATTACCGACCCGGCCAGATCTACTGGTGCGCCGCCGATGTCGGCTGGGTCACAGGCCATTCCTATGTCGTCTACGGCCCGCTTCTGAACGGCGCGACCCAGGTGATGTTCGAAGGCGTGCCCAACTATCCCGATTTCTCGCGTTTCTGGCAGGTGGTCGACAAGCACCAGGTCGAGATCTTCTATGCCGCGCCGACCGCGCTGCGCGCGCTGATGCGCGAAGGCGATGAGTGGGTGACCAAGACCGAGCGTTCGTCGCTGCGGCTGCTTGGCACCGTGGGTGAGCCGATCAATCCCGAGGCCTGGGAATGGTATCACCGCGTGGTGGGCGGCGGGCGCTGCCCGATCGTCGATACCTGGTGGCAGACCGAGACCGGCGGCGCGATGATTACTCCGTTGCCGGGCGCGACCGACCTGAAGCCCGGCAGCGCCACCCGACCGATGTTCGGTGTGAAGCCCGCTCTGGTCGATCCCGAAAAGGGCACGCTGCTCGACGGAGCGACCTCGGGCGCGCTGGTCATTACCGATAGCTGGCCCGGACAGATGCGGACCGTCTATGGCGACCACGAGCGGTTTTTCGAGACCTATTTCAGCCAGTATCCCGGCTTTTATTTCACCGGCGACGGCGCGCGCCGCGACGAGGACGGCTATTACTGGATTACGGGCCGCATCGATGATGTGATCAACGTCTCGGGCCACCGGATGGGCACCGCCGAGATCGAGAGCGCGCTGGTCGAGCACGACAAGGTCGCCGAAGCCGCAGTCGTGGGGATGCCGCACGAGGTCAAGGGACAGGGCATCTATGCCTATGTCACCACCAATGCCGGCGTCGAGGACACCGACGATTTGCGGCGCGAACTGGTGCAGTGGGTCCGCAAGGAGATCGGACCAATCGCGACCCCTGACGTGCTGCAATTCGCCCCCGGCCTTCCCAAGACCCGCAGCGGCAAGATCATGCGCCGGATCCTGCGCAAGATCGCCGAGAACGACACCGGCAATCTGGGGGACACCTCGACGCTTGCTGACCCTGCGGTGGTCGACGACCTGCTCGCCAATCGGCCCGCCCCGCAAGGCTCCAAGTGAAGGGTTGAACGCGGCAATCACACCTGCGAGAGACGCGGGCGCAAATCTAGTTTCAGGAGCATCAGATGGCCGGAATGGCGCCATTCAACTGGGAAGACCCGTTCGATCTCGAGAGCCAGCTCGACGAGGACGAGCGGATGATCCGCGACACCGCGCACGCCTTTGCACAAAGCGAATTGCAGCCGCGCGTGATCGAGGCGTTCCGCGAGGAAGTCGACGCGCCCGAACTGTTCCCGCTGATGGGCGAGGCCGGCCTTCTGGGCGCGACCATCCCGGAAGAATATGGCGGGGTTGGCGCTAGCTATGTCGCCTATGGCCTGATCGCGCGCGAGATCGAGCGGGTCGATAGCGGCTATCGCTCGATGGCCAGCGTCCAGTCGAGCCTCGTGATGCACCCGATCCACGCCTATGGCTCCGAGGAACAGCGCCGCAAATATCTCCCCGGCCTTTCGAGCGGCAAGCTGATCGGTTGTTTCGGCCTGACCGAACCCGATGCCGGGAGCGATCCGGCGGGGATGAAGACCCACGCGAAGAAGGACGGCGACGGCTACGTCCTGAACGGTTCCAAGACCTGGATTTCGAACTCGCCCTTTGCCGATGTGTTCGTGGTCTGGGCCAAGAGCGAGGCGCATGGCGGCGCGATCCGCGGCTTCGTCCTCGACAAGGGAATGAAAGGGCTGTCCGCGCCCAAGATCGAGGGCAAGATCTCCCTGCGCGCCTCGACTACGGGCATGATCGTGATGGACGATGTCAAGGTCGGCGCCGATGCGCTGCTGCCCGATGTCGAAGGGCTGAAAGGTCCGTTCGGGTGCCTCAACCGCGCGCGCTACGGCATTTCGTGGGGTGCGCTTGGCGCGGCCGAGTTCTGCCTTCATGCCGCGCGCCAATACGGGCTCGACCGCAAGCAGTTCGGGCGCCCGCTCGCCGCAACCCAGCTGTTCCAGAAGAAGCTCGCCGACATGATGACCGATATCGCGATGGGCCTGCAGGCGAGCTTGCGCGTCGGACGTTTGATGGACGAAGGCCGCTTCGCCCCCGACATGATCTCGATCGTCAAGCGCAACAATGTCGGCAAGGCGCTCGATATCGCCCGCCAGGCGCGCGACATGCACGGCGGCAACGGCATTTCGGAAGAATACCAGGTGATCCGCCACGCGGTGAACCTCGAGACGGTCAACACCTACGAAGGCACGCACGATGTCCACGCGCTGATCCTGGGCCGCGCCATCACGGGGATTGCGGCGTTTTGATGCGGCTTCACGGATATTACCGCAGCTCGACGAGCTATCGCCTGCGGATCGCGCTCGAATTGAAGGGGCTCGACTACGAGAACGTGCCGGTGAACCTGCTCAAGTCCGAACAGAAGAGCGAGGGCTTCACCAGCCGCAATCCGTTCGGCAGTGTCCCCATGCTCGAGGCCGATGGCCGCGACCGGGCGCAGTCGATGGCGCTGATCGAATGGCTCGACGAAGCCTATCCCGAGAAACCGCTGCTCCCCGCCTCGCCCGAGGATCGCTACACCGCGCGCGAACTCGCCTATGCGATCGCGACCGAACTGCACGCGCCGTTGAACCTGCCGGTGCTCAAATATCTCAAAGACCCGCTCGGCCACGACCAGGACACGGTGGAGACCTGGTATCGCCACTGGCTCGCGCGCACGCTCGTGCCCGTGGAGGCGCGGCTCGCACAGCTTGGAACCGAAGATTTCCTGTTCGATGCGCCCGGCCTGTTCGAGGTCGTGCTGCTCCCGCAGGTCTACAATGCCCGCCGCTTCGGCTATGATTTCACCGCCAGTCCGCACATCACGCGGATCGAACAGGCGTGCCTTTCGTTGGATTCATTCCAGCGCGCGCACCCCGATAACCAGCCAGATAACCCGGAGAGGGACCCCACTTCATGAAACTCGCAACGCTCAATGACGGAACCCGCGACGGCAAGCTCGTCGTCGTCTCGAAGGACCTGACGCGCTACTGCGCGGCGGACAATATCGCGCCCACCCTGCAGGCCGCGCTCGACAACTGGGAGCGGATCGCTCCCGAGCTCGAAGTGCTCGCGCGCGATGTCGAGCACGAGACCGTTCCGTGCGAGCGGTTCCACGAGCGCGAGGCGCACTCCCCGCTCCCGCGCGCCTATCAATGGGCCGATGGCAGCGCCTATATCAACCACGTCGAACTGGTGCGAAAGGCGCGCGATGCCGAGGTTCCCGAAAGCTTCTACCACGACCCGCTGATGTATCAGGGCGGGAGCGACAATTTCTTGCCCCCGCGCGGCGAGATCCCGCTGGGCGACCCGGCCTGGGGCTGCGACATGGAGGGCGAGGTCGCGGTGATCA
>JBFHIF010000079.1:0-6289 GCA_041596595.1 Erythrobacter sp.
CCCCGAGCGGGACCCGTCGGAGCTCGAAGTTCTCTTCTGGAGCGATGCTTCACGCGCGGCCCGGTTTCGCGAGATGGAAAACTGGTTCGCGGGCCATGAAGTTCCTCCAGCAAACGAGAAGCGCGCACTGGAAAAGGGCCGCCCGCTGCCCGACGAAACACAGGCCAAGATCCGAGCAGTCATGGAAAAGAATAATCTTTCCGGTCTGATGGTGCTCGACGATGGCAAGGTCCGGTTCGAGGACTATCGCCTGGGCATGGGGCCGGAGCAGCGCTGGACCAGCTTTTCGGTCGCCAAGAGCTTCACCTCGACCCTGCTGGGCGCGGCGCTCAAGGACGGGCACATCGCAAGCCTTGATGATCCCGTGACCCGTTACATCCCCGAACTGGCCGGATCGGCCTATGACGGTGTGAGCGTGCGCCAGCTCGCCACGATGACGAGCGGGGTGAAGTGGAACGAGGATTACGCTGATCCTCAAAGCGATGTCGCCCAGATGAATCGCTATGTCGTCGAATACGGAAGAGACGCGATCGTCGCCCAGATGCGTAGCCTCGAGCGTGAAGCCGAGCCCGGGGCCAAATGGGTCTACAAGACCGGCGAAACGAACCTGATCGGCCTACTGGTGGAAAATGCGGTGGGCAAGCCGCTGGCCGAATATGCTCTTGAAAAGATCGTCGAGCCGGCGGGCTTTGAGGGACCGCTGTTCTGGATGGTTGATCCGCGCGGTGGAAATATCGGGGGATGCTGCCTGTCGCTGCGGCTGTCCGACTACGCCCGGATGGGGCAGTTCGCACTCGAAGGAGGCGGGGATGTCGTGCCCGACGGGTGGTTTGCCGAAGCCGGAGGCGAGCAGGTTGCGTTTGGGGATACGGGCTTTGGCTACGGCTACCAGTGGTGGACCTACCCCGAGGGCAGGTATGGCGCGCAGGGGATTTTCGGGCAGGGGATCACGATCGTTCCCGAGCGCGATCTCGTCGTGGCCTACATCGGCAACTGGAAGCGCGCATCGGGCGGGCCGGAACGCGCGGAGTTACACGCGCTGGTTTCCAAGATCGCCGCCGAAGCGCACAAATAGCCTGTCAGATCGCTGCGCGATAAACCCCGGTATTGCTGTAGCGCTGCAGGATGTTGTCGTGCACGATCGGACTGAGAAGTTCGGTAAACGCGCAACCGACGATGCAATTGTCCCACCATACCACTTCGGCCTGGAGCGATTCGAGCCCGGGCAGGGTCAGCCAGCAAACCTGCCCTTCGTGCATCCGGTTGATCGAAGCCGCGGAAAAGCCCGAGATCGACAGGTCGTGGACTACGCTCTGGAAGGCGCGGCCACCCGATGCGCGCAAGGTCGCTGGGATAGTCAGCTTCGTTCGCGGTGAACAGCGGTCCTCCTGAGCGGCGATGCTGTAATTGTTGTGCATGTTAGGCATGGCCTTGCAAAACCTCTTTCAAGCAGCGTTTGGTCTCGTCGCCGAATGGTTCGTATTCGTCTTGGTGTCCCTCGAAAGGGCTTGGTCGGACGCCAGTTGAGCGCACGAGCCTTTCGCCGCAGTTGCGAGAAATAGTTAACGAACGCGAATTGTGGGTTTTTTGCGCGGAATTAGCCGTCGACGCGCTCGCGGTGCCCGCTTGCATAGCCGTTGACGGCGAGTTCGACGAGCCGATCGGCGACCGTTTCGGGTGGCTTGACGCTCTCGGGATTTTCACCGGGAAAGGCACGCGCACGCATTTCGGTTCGGGTTGCACCCGGATCGACGATCGCGACCTTGACCTTGCTCACCTTCTCGACCTCGGCACCGTAGCTTTCGAGGAGATTGTCGAATGCCGCCTTGGTCGATCCGTAGGCGCCCCAATAGGCGCGCGGGTCAGCGCCCACCGAACTTGTCAGCCCGATGACGCGTCCCTCCTGTGCGTTTCGCAGCAGCGGGTCGAAAGCAGCGATCAGGGCCTGGGTCGCGACGACATTGGTCAACAATGCCTTGTTGAACTGCTTGGGGTCGATTTCCTTCACCGGGGTAAGCTCCGGCAGATAGGCCGCGGATATGACGAGAATATCGAGTGCGTCCCAGCGGCCCGATATGGCGCTGGCAAGCCGCACGACCGAATCGGGTTCGGCCAGGTCCAGCGGCGCTATGGTCGAACTGCCACCCACGGCGTGGATCGCATCCTCGACGTCTTCGAGCGCCTTGACCTTGCGAGCCACGAGAATCACGTGAGCGCCCGCCTTGGCCAGCGCAACAGCCGTCGCCGCGCCTATGCCCCTGCTCGCACCGGTCACGAGCGCGGTCTGCCCCGCGAGGGTCTTTGCATCATTCATGGGTTCAGGCCGCCTCGGGATCGACAAATGGGAGTTGTGCCGACTTCGCGCTCGCATCGCCAAAATCGGTTAACGGCGTCGGATACTCGCCAGTGAAGCAGGCATCACAGAACTGCGGGCACTTGGTGTCGCGCTTGCTCGATCCCACCGCCCGATAGAGGCCGTCGATCGAGATGAATGCAAGGCTGTCCGCCTTGATGAATTCGCGCATCGGCTCGATTTGCATGCGCGCGGCGAGCAGCTTGGAGCGCTCGGGCGTGTCGACCCCGTAAAAGCAGCTATGGGCCGTGGGCGGGCTCGCGACCCGGAAATGAACCTCGCTAGCGCCAGCTTCGCGCATCATCTCGACAATCTTGAGACTGGTCGTCCCGCGCACGATCGAATCGTCGATCAAAACGATCTTCTTGCCCGCGACGAGCCCGCGATTGGCGTTGTGCTTGCGCTTGACGCCCGAATGGCGCGCGCTGTCCGAAGGCTGGATGAAAGTGCGACCGACATAGTGCGAACGGATGATCCCGAGTTCGAAGGGAACCCCTGATTGCTGCGCATAGCCGATCGCCGCAGGCACGCCGCTATCCGGCACGGGCACGACCAGATCGACATCGGCGGGCGCTTCGATCGCCAGCTCCTTGCCGATCGCCTTGCGTGCCTCGTAAACGCTCTGCCCGGCGAACACGCTGTCGGGGCGGCTGAAATAAACGTGCTCGAATATGCAGGGACGGGGCGAGTGACGGCCGAACGGGTGAAGGCTGCGGATCTCGCCGCTGAAATCGACCTGGAGCATCTCGCCTGGTTCGACTTCGCGGATCATTTCCGCGCCGACCACGTCGAAAGCCACGCTTTCGCTGGCAAATACCACTGCATCGCCCATCCGGCCCATCACCAGCGGCCGGATGCCCAGCGGATCGCGGCACGCGATCATGCCTTCGGGGGTCATCACGATCAGCGCGTAGGCGCCTTCGACCAGGCGCAGGGCGTCGATCAGACGGTCTGCGATGGTCGGATACCGGCTCGTGGCCACGAGATGGATGATGACCTCGGTGTCCGAAGTCGACTGGAAGATCGATCCACGTCCGACGAGGTCTGCGCGCAGAGCCCGGGCGTTGGAGATATTACCGTTATGGGCGACCGCGAACCCGCCACTGGCAAGCTCGGCATAAAGCGGCTGGACATTGCGGAGACCCGATCCCCCGGTAGTCGAATAGCGCACGTGCCCGGCGGCCATGTGGCCGGGAAGTTCGGCGATCGCCTCTGAAGACGAGAAATTCTCGGCGACGTGACCGAGCCCACGACGCGAGAAAAAGGTCTCGCCGTCATAGCTGGTTATGCCCACCGCTTCCTGCCCACGGTGCTGCAGCGCGTGCAATCCGAGAGCGGTCGCAGCCGAAGCATCGGCGGCGTTGATCGCGCCGAACACTCCGCACTCCTCGCGCAGCTTGTCTCCGCTTGCGTCGCGCAGCGGGTTGGTGAAATTCTCGAATGGAATGGACATTGCCGGGATCCGGTTCGCTCAGCTGCTCGGTGCTGCGCCGCTCAATGACGATGTTGGGCCTCGATTACAAGGGCACGCGCACGTATAAAATGCCCGTTCGCGGCAGACCGGTTTGCATCCGGGACGTTCATCCGGGGGGGCGGGCGGCGACATTACGCACAGCTCGGCGCGACATTCGCATTGTGCCACGGGCGCTGCGCGCCTACATCGCCCGCTCACCCAAGCAACCACCCGGCTGACACCACCTGATGCTATCCCCTTTCGAGAGAATGATCGCCAAGCGCTATCTGTGGCCGGGCAAGGGCGAGGCGTTCATCGCGCTGGTCGCAGGGATTTCGGTGGGCGTGGTCATGCTATCAGTCGCCATGCTGGTGCTGGTGATGAGCGTGATGGGCGGTTTTCGTGGCGAGATGCTCGACAAGTTCGCGGGCCTCAACGGTCACGCAGTGATCCAAGCCTATGGCGGCAAGCTCGACAATTGGGAGGATACGCTTGCCCAAGTTCGCGAAACGCCCGGCGTGGTCACCGCATCGCCGCTGATCGAGCAGCCGCTTCTCGCCAGCTTCAATGGCCGGGCGGTCGCGATCTTCGTGCGCGGCAATACCGCGGAGGACATCGACGATCTCGCCGACAAGGTGATGATCGGCGACATTTCGAGCATCGCTCCGGGCGAAGGCAAGGTCGCGATCGGATCGCGGCTGGCCGCCAATATCGGTGCGCGCGTGGGCGACACGATCACCATCATCAACCCGCAGGGGCGGGTAACTCCGTTTGGCACTTCGATCAGGCAGGTCGGCTACGAAGTCGGCGCGATCTTCGAGATCGGGCTCTACGATTTCGATGAGACATTCGTGATCATGCCGATCAAGGATGCGCAGACCCTGCTGCTGATGGGGGACAGTGTCGGCCTGATCGAGGTCACCGTGACCGACCCCGACAATGTCGGCGAGATCATGCAGCCGGTCGAGCAATCGCTCACCGGGCGCGCTGTGATTGCCGACTGGAAATCGATCAATTCTACACTCTTCGAGGCACTCGAAGTGGAGCGGGTGGCGATGTTCTTCGTCCTGAGCTTCATGGTGCTGGTGGCTTCGTTCAACATCCTTTCGAGCCTCGTCATGCTGGTGCGTGCAAAAACCCGCGACATCGCGATCATGCGGACCATGGGCGCGACGCGGCGCAGCCTGCTCAAGATCTTTGTGACCACCGGGACGACGATCGGGACGATCGGCACCGTGACCGGGCTCGCGCTCGGCTTTCTGCTGCTCTACTTCCGCAATCCGATCGTCGATGGTGTCGCCTATGTCACCGGGGTCGAGATCTGGGACCCTTCGGTCCGGTTCCTGACTTCGTTGCCCGTGCGCGTCGATCCCTGGGAAATCCTCGGGATCACCGCGCTCGGGATCGTGCTGAGCTTCCTCGCGACGCTCTATCCCGCGCTCAAGGCTTCGAACACCGATCCGGTGCAGGTGCTGCGCTATGAATAAGGGTGGACCGATCGTATCGCTGCGCGGTCTCAAGCGCAGCTTCGAACAGGGCGGAGAGGTGATCCACGTCCTGCGCGGGATCGATCTCGACATTGCACCGGGAGAGATCGTCGCGCTGCTCGGCCCTTCGGGTTCAGGAAAGTCGACCATGCTGCAGGCCGTGGGTCTGCTGGAAGGCGGCTTCGAAGGCTCGATCGCGATCGCCGGAGAGCGCGCCGAAAAGCTTCCGCCCGACCAACGCACCCGGCTGCGTCGCGAACATCTGGGCTTCGTCTATCAGTTCCACCATCTCCTGCCCGATTTCGACGCGACCGAGAACGTGGTGATGCCGCAGATGATCGCCGGCCATCCGCGCGACGAAGCGGTCGTGCGGGCCCATTCGCTGCTCACCAGCCTTGGCCTCGGACACCGGCTGACCCATCGCCCGAGCCAGCTTTCGGGCGGCGAGCAGCAGCGTGTCGCGGTTGCGCGCGCGCTGGCGAACAGGCCGACCCTGGTGCTGGCGGACGAGCCGACCGGCAATCTTGACGAGCACACCTCCGACAGCGTTCTGGCGCAATTTCTCGAACTCGTCAGGGGCGAGGGCAGCGCGGCGCTCGTCGCGACCCACAATGAGCGGCTTGCCGCGCGCATGGACCGCGTTGTCCGCCTCCATGACGGCCTGTTGAGCTAGCTCGGACCCTTCGCTCGGTTCGCTCGTTACCTCCCCAAAAGGAGGAAACTTTCATGTCAGACCACCCCAGCACCTACAAGGGACGCACGCTCGAAACCGGCGAACACGCATGGCAGGACCGTGCCGCACTGCATCGCAAGGATGATGGCGATGGCGTCCTCGATGGCATGAAGGCGCTGCGCCGCGGCACCTTTGCCGAAATGATCCGCCATCTAGCGCTTCTGCCCGAAGGCGAGAGAGACGGTTACGTGATCGAGAAAGCGGGCGACCGCGAATATTCGGCCGCAGAGGCGGCGGCGCTTTACGAACGCGAGGATTTTCCG
>JBFHIF010000080.1:0-6271 GCA_041596595.1 Erythrobacter sp.
GGCGGCAAGTTCTTCGCGCGGGGTGATGATGATTTCGGGCCGGTTGAGATCCGCGCTGATGCGCGGCGCAACGAGAGTTTTCAGGCCCTTCATCTGTTCGACCAGCTCTGCGGCGGTCTGGTCGAGAAGTTCGGGATTTGAACCGGCCAGCATGATGGTGAGATCGCGCCCCGAGCCAAAGCCGCTGCTTTGCGACTGGAAGCGCACACGCGCGTCGGCGATCCTGGTTAACTCCGGTGCCAGTTCGCGTTCGAATTCGATCGAGGAGCGTTCGCGATCATCCTTCAACTTGATGAAGATCGTCGAAGAGCCGACGTTGATGCGTTGCAGCATCCGCTCAACCTCGGGCTGCTCCTCGAGCAAGGCGTAAACCCGGTCAGAAACCGCCTTGGTGCCTTCGAGCGTGGTGCCAGGCACCATTTCGATTTCCACCCGGCTGTTTTCATCGTCGATGGTCGGCTGGAACTGGGGCGGAATTTGCCCGAAGATCAGGATCGTGACGAGCAGCGAAAACCAGCCCACGCCGAGCATCCAGACCCGGTGATCGTAGAACCGCGCGGTCAGATACTTGGCGTTCTCGCCCAATCGGCTGTCAAACCGCGTGGGCAATTCGAACAGCTTGAATACCAGCCATCCGGCAACGAACCCCATCACCGAAGCGAACAGCATCAAGGCGACTTCGAAGAGCTTCGAAACCAGGAAATGCACGGTGCCGTTGGGATCGCTCGACACCGCATCGGCGGCGCTGCGAGGGATATCGAACCCGGCGAGAAGATTGAAACTGGCAAACAGGCCGAACCCGCTCGCGAACAGGATTGCGACCACCACGAACAGCAGCGAAAGCGTATAGAGAACCCGAGAACGCGGCCCGCTCAGCCCCGCTCGCTTGTCGTTCAGTTTTCCGCGATGGAGCGTCCAGCCGAGCACCGCCATGTAGCGGTCCATCATCGGGCCTTCGCCGTGCTTGGCGTGCCCCTTGGCCGACAGGAAATAGGCCGCCATCATCGGCGTAATCATCCGCGCCACCGCGAGGCTCATCAGCACCGCAACCACGACGGTGAGACCGAAGTTCTGGAAGAACTGACCCGAAATACCCGGCATCAGGCCGACCGGAAGGAACACCGCGACAATGCAGAAGCTGGTCGCCACCACCGGCAGGCCGATCTCGTCGGCGGCATCGATGCTGGCCTGGTAGGCGGTCTTGCCCATGCGCATGTGTCGGACGATGTTCTCGATCTCGACGATCGCATCGTCAACCAGCACGCCGGCAACCAGCCCGAGCGCGAGGAGAGAGAGGAAGTTGAGGTTGAATCCCAGCAGATCCATGAACCAGAAGGTCGGGATTGCCGAAAGCGGGATCGCCACCGCGCTGATGAATGTCGCGCGCCAATCCCGCAGGAACAGGAACACCACGACAATCGCCAATATCGCGCCTTCGATCAGGGCGGCGATCGAGCTTGTATACTGATTTTGGGTGTATTTGGTGCTGGTGAACATCCGCACGAAGCGGATGCCGTCGGTCTCGGCTTCGATCTTGTCCATCTCCGCCAGCGCGGCCTCGTAGACCGAGAGGTCCGAAGCGCCGCGGGCGCGGTTCATGTAGAAATTGACGACTTCCTTGTCGCCGATCTCGCTTATCGAAGTGCGTTC
The DNA here is from genome assembly GCA_041596595.1 of Erythrobacter sp. GTDB lineage: Bacteria > Pseudomonadota > Alphaproteobacteria > Sphingomonadales > Sphingomonadaceae > Erythrobacter. Next base: position 1,651 of record JBFHIF010000080.1, read on the forward strand.
GGCAAAGCTGTCGCGGACAGTGGCGACATCCTGGAGTCGAACTGTGCGGCCACCGCCCAATTGGATCTGGCGCTGCGACAGTTCGTAAACGCTGTCATTGTTGCCCAGGACCCTGAGCGATTGCCGTGTCCCGCCCACTTCGGCCATACCGCCTGCAGCATTGACGTTCGAGAGGCGCAGAACCGAATTGATTTGCGACGCCGTCACGCCGAGCGCCTGCATCTTCACCGGATCGAGAATGACCTCGATTTCGCGATCCACTCCGCCGAAACGGCCGACTTCAGCCATACCTTCGATCTTGAGCAAGCGCTTGGCTACGGTATCGTCGATGAACCAGCTCAGCTGCTCGATCGTCATGTCGTCGGCTTCGACCGCGATGTAGCCGATCGCATCGCCGGCAATATTCACCTTTTGCACGCGCGGCTCGAGGATGCCGTCGGGCAGGCTCCCGCGGACACTGTCGATCGCGGTTTCGACCTCGTTGACCGCTTCAATGATCTAGGTTCCGACCTCGAATTCGACGAAGGTTCGCGAATTGCCCTCGCTGGCGGTCGACTGGATCGAATTGACACCATTGATCGATCGCAGCGCGCTTTCGACCCGCTGGGTGATCTGGTTCTCGATCTCGGTTGGCGCGGCTCCGGGCTGCGAAATACTGACGATGACCGCCGGAAATTCGACGTCGGGGTTGTTGGTCACGTCCATGCGCATGAAGCTGACAAGGCCAGCAAACAGCAGCGCGGTGAAAAACACGAGCGGGATCACGGGATTCCGGATCGACCAGGCGGAAATGTTCTGGAAATTCATGATTCGGCCCGTCCCGGGCGGTCTCCGGTTTGTGACGCGGGCGCGGTGGGAATTGCCACCCCGGCTAGCCCACCCAAAGCGATCGTGGGCCTCACGAGCCTGCACCCGCCGCGGGTTCGCGGCGCGGATTGATCGTTTCGCCGGGATTGAGGAAACCGCCAGCGCGCAGGACCACCTGCTCGGTTCCCGAAAGACCTTCGACTATCGCTATGCCCCCCTCTGTGACAGCACCGGTCTTTACGGCCCTGCGCTCGGCGGTGTTCCCTTTGCCCACGATATACACAAAGCTGCCGTCATCGTCGGTCAGGACAGCGCTTTCCGGCAGCAGGATCGCCGTGATGGTCCCGGCGTTGATCCGAGCCGTTGCAAAGCCACCGGGCCTCAGTTCGCGCGCAAACGGCAGCGCAATTCGTGCGGTGCCCTGGCGGCTTTGGGGATCAATCACGGGCGAGAGCTGCCAGACCTGACCCTCGAAACTCTTGTCGGTCCCCGTCGGGGTTACGCTCGCCGTCACGCCGGTCGAAAGCGCGGCAAGCTGGGTTTCGCCGACCTGGGCGAGCATTTCCATCTCGCCGCCGCGCGCGATCCGGAACAGCGGCGGCGACCCGCCTCCAACGGTCTGCCCCGGCTCGACATTGCGTTCGAGCACATAGCCCGAAGCGGGCGCGAGCACGTTGAGCCGCGCATTGCGCTCTCGCAATTCGCGCAATTGCGCCTCTGCCACGCGCACCCGCGCCACCGCCGCATCGCGGGTGGCGGTCAACCTGTCGACGTCGGCTTTCGAAATGAATCCGCGCTCCACCAGCTGGAGGGCTCGGTCGAGATTGGCCTGTGCAAGCCGCGCATCGGCACGCGCGACCTCGATCTGGGCTCCCTGCGCCTGCGCCTGCTGGACCTGGACCGAGCGATCGATCACGGCAAGAACCTGTCCCTCGCGCACCCAGTCGCCGGCATCGACAGGAACCGAGACGACCCGACCGCCCTCGCCAACCACTCCGACCGGCATTTCGCGGCGTGCCGCGATCGTCCCGGGAACCTCGATCACACCCGCGATCGTGGTTTGGCCCGGAGCGATCACGGTCACCACCGGCGCCTGTTCAGAATCGTCGCCCACGGCTGCCGGCTCGCCGCCGGAAAGCACGAAATAGGCGGCGATCGCCAAGAGAAGGCCGAGCAGCGCGATACCGCCAATCACGAAAGGTCGACGGCGAAAGCCCGCTTTCTCGTCGTGACTTTCCGACATATCCGACGGGACGTTTTCGGCCGCGTCCGCCTCGATCGGGGTTGCGTAGTTCATGCGCCTCGGGCCTCTCAAGAGCGCCCCACGGGGCACCGACCAGTAAATCGTGCCAAGTGTATTATAACCATAGGGCACCGGGTGCAACCGCTATAGGTTTTCCTTCGCAACTGCACAATCACCGCTTCGATGGATGACTTGGGGGCTAGACGAAAGGCTTTGCCATGAAAAAGGGGCGGCACGGCTCGATAGCCGTACCGCCCCTCGATCTCGAAGCTCGCGCTCTGCCAGGCGGCAGAACGAAGCCATCAATTGCTCAGCGCACGCGTCCGCGCTGGATCAGATTGACGATGGCGAGAAGCACGATCGCGCCGATCGTTGCGGTGATAAGATACATGATCCATCCCGCGTCGTCGCTAAGGAAGCCGGTGAAGTTCCCGATCGCACTGCCGATCAGGCCACCGATGACACCAACGACGATATTCCAGAGAATTCCCATTGATGCGTCGCGATTCATCACCATGCTGGCAAGCCAGCCGGCAATCCCGCCGAGAATTATTGTCGCAATCCAACCCATAAGACAGTCCTCCTGTTTTGACGTCTTGCGGGCTCAACACCCGAGACGCCATACATGTTCCCTCGCTCGACGCGGCGAGGTGAAAAAGAGGCTATACTGTATCTCGGAGAATGCCGAGTCGTTCGCGGCTTTATCAGGTGGACAGCGGCAACAGGCTCAATATTTGAGCTGGCGTTCGTAGAGGTCGCGGTAGTGCTGGATCCGGGTGACCCGCAGGCCCTGCATACCCGAACGGTCGACCGCGCGCTGCCACGAGGCGAACTCCTCGAGCGTGAGATTGTAGCGCTCGAGCACCTCGTCGATCGTGAGCAGTCCGCCATTGACCGCGGCCACGACTTCGGCCTTGCGCCGCACGACCCAGCGCTTGGTTTCGGGTGAAGGCAGGTCGGCAATCGTCAGCGGTTCGCCGAGAGGGCCGATGACCTGTGCCGGTCGGATGTCCTGGTTCTCAATCATCAAAATACTCTCGCATCGCTCGTTGCGGCATCGCTTTGGCGTTCCGGCACATTGCGTTTGGAAGCTTTTCGGGCCTCTAAAGCATCGGGGTTAACAGCCCGTTCGTTCTTTTCGAGGGCTTGAAAACAGCTCGCCGCCGCATCGCCGAAGCTCGATCCGTGGATCGCGCGGGAGAGACGCGAATCGCTCCGCATCAGTCGCCGTAGATCGCGCGCTGCCTCGAGCCTCGCTGTAACTTCGGACCAATCGAGCGCCCGCAAGGCGGTTCCGCCCCGGCCTGCGCCCTGATCGCCATCCTGACCGGTTTTCACGATTCTTTCGAACATGTCGGCGGCTATAAGGGCAAAGGGGTCAAGAACCGGTAAAACCGGCATTTACTTCGTTTTAGGAAAGATTGACCTTTGCTCCCCTCGCCGATCGCATTTGCGGGACTGGCGAAAAGGCGATTTGACGCCTATATGCGCGCCGATCCCATGGACACGCTGACATCTTCAACGGCCAGCCCGGTATTCGGGCTCGACAGTGCCGCCCTCTTCGATCTGCCGCGCGCGGCATCCGATTGCCGGATCGTCGTCGCGATGAGCGGCGGGGTGGATTCGTCCGTGGTGGCCGCGCTGGCAGCCGATACCGGCGCCGAAGTGATCGGGATCACGCTGCAATTGTACGATTACGGCGCCGCCACCGGGCGCAAGGGTGCTTGCTGCGCAGGCGACGACATTGCCGATGCCCGCAGCGTCGCCGACCGGCTCGGTATCGCGCACTATGTCTACGACCATGAAAGCGCCTTTCGCGAAGACGTGGTCGAGCAGTTCGCCAACGAATATCTCGCCGGCCGCACTCCCGTGCCCTGCATCCGCTGCAACATGGGGCCCAAGTTCACCGACCTGTTCCGCATGGCGCGCGAACTCGGGGCCGATTGCCTCGCGACCGGCCATTATGTCCGGCGAGTGATGGAAGCCGATGGGCCGCACCTCTACCGCGCCGAAGACCCGGCGCGCGACCAGTCCTATTTCCTCTACGCCACCACCCGCGACCAGCTCGATTACCTGCGTTTCCCGCTCGGCGGCCTGCCCAAAACGAAGGTGCGCGAACTCGCCGAAGCAGCCGGTCTGCGCAACGCGGCCAAGCCCGACAGCCAGGACATTTGTTTCGTGCCCGATGGCGATTACGCCAAGATCGTTCGCAAGATGCGCCCGCAGGGCGGGGTGCCCGGGGCGATCGTCCACGCCGAAAGCGGCGCGGTGCTCGGGCAGCACAAGGGGATCGTCCAATACACGGTGGGCCAGCGCAAGGGCCTTGAAATCGGCGGGCAGCCCGAGCCGCTCTACGTGATCGGACTCGATGCCGAGACGCGCCAGGTGCGGGTCGGTCCCAAGCGCCTGCTCGCGGTGGAAAGCGCCGAGCTGGTCGAAACCAACCGGATCGGCGACCTGCCCGAAACCGGGCTTACCGCCAAGGTCCGCAGCCTTGCAAAGCCTGTTCCCATCACGCTCGAAGGCACGCTGGGCGATGGCCGCGCGACCCGCATCCGTTTTGCCTCTCCC
>JBFHIF010000081.1:0-6174 GCA_041596595.1 Erythrobacter sp.
CCGCAATCCGGAACATGGCGATGCAGAATTCCAGCGCCACGCGCGTCAGGGTCACCAGCGTCAAGAATGCGATCGGCCCCACCAGCAGCAAGCGCACAAAGCCGCTGGCGATGGAGTGGGAGAAGCCCTCGACCACGTAACCGAGCACGTGCGCGGCAAGCGAGCCTTGCGGATAGTGACGGTCGGGTTCCTGCGGGAACTGGAGCGCGATTTCGCCGAGCTCGAACACGCGATTGGCATCTTCGGGCAGAACACGGCGACGCAGGTAACCCGCCTTGCCCGAAGCCAGCCGCTGCGCGGTATGCGCCTCGTTCATGTCAGGAAAGATCGCCTTGAGCTGCGCTGCAACCCGGGCCGGACCATTAACCAGCGGCTCGCCGCCGTCACCCATCGCGGTCGGGTCGAACCACAGCGCATAGGCGGGAAAGGCACGGGCGAGCGGAACCCCGTTGCGGTCTGTGATCTCGCCGCGCGGGGGAAGCAATTGGTCGGACAGGCTCGAATGACTCGGGGCCGAACCGCCGAGCCCGAGCCACCCGATGCGCAGAACCGCTGCCAGCGCGAGGACCACGAAACCGAGTGCGACGAACAGCAAGCGAACGCGCGCCGTAAGCAGGAACTGATAGCGCTGCTGCACCAGTTGGACCCGGCCAGCAGGGATTGCGGGGCCAGAAGGCGCGCCGCCCCGATTGCCACCGCGGGTTGGTGAAAGGGTGTGCGGCGTCGCGCCGAATTGCAGCCCTAATTGAGGGCTGTAGGCGTTCACTCGCCTACCCCCACGCCTTCGCCGGCATAGCGCCGGGTGGAAAGCATGCTCACACCTTCGCCCGCCGCGCTCTGCGCCCGTGCGGCGCGGATCGGGGAGGCCTCGACGAGAAAATCGCCGAATGCGTCGGCAAACATCGCCCCGGCATTCTTCTCGGTGTTCGCCGAAGCGAGCGTGATCGCCTCGCCGGTGATCGGGGAAACCATCCTGCGTTCGACCGCGACTCCGGTTTCATGATCGCCCGCCTGGCTGGCGCGTGCGAAGCGGATCGGGGTCGGCGCATCGGGACCGAGCGGCTGGCCGAGGCTCGCGAGCTGGCGTTCGCCCTCGAGATACTGGTCGGCCCGCGGGGCCTCAAAGCCGAATTCGACCGCGTTCCAGCCCGCAAGCTGGCGCTGGCTGGCACGGGTCTCGAACTCGGTTTCAAGCAGGAGCGTCTGCCTTTCGAGCGCGACGATCTTGCGCTCGGCGAGCAGCACCTCGCTCTTGATCGCGTGGACGCGTAGGCTGAGCGCTGCGAACAGGCTCGCGCAGATCGCGAGAACCGCAATCCAGCCGAGTGAGCGCATCTGGTTCCGGGTGATCATGCCGCCTCCCTTTCTTCCGGGCCGCGCGCAGGGGCGCCGGTGCGGATAGCGTGGCGCAGGGTCGAAGATCGCGCGCGGGGGTTGCGGGCGATCTCGGCTTCGGAGGGTCGGATCGCCTTGGATACCTTGGTAAAGATCGGCTGGGGCGCTTCGGGTTCGCCCGGCAGGTGGCGCGACACCGCCCGCCCCGCACCCGATGCCTGCTTGAGATAGCGCTTGACGATCCGGTCCTCGAGGCTGTGGAAGCTGACTACGGCGAGAACCCCGCCTTCCTTGAGCAGGGCCTCGGCAGCAACTAATCCGGCGCGCAATTCACCGAGTTCATCGTTGACGTGGATTCTCACCGCCTGGAACGTGCGCGTCGCCGGATCCTTCTTGTCGTGCGGCTTGTGACCGAGCGCGCGCCGGACCACGCGGGCCAGTTCGCCGGTCGTCTCGAGCGGGCGCGCCGCGACGATCGCTTTCGCGACCCGGCGCGACTGGCGTTCCTCGCCATAATGATAAAGCACGTCGGCAATCGCCGCCTCGTCGGCAGTGTTGAGGAAATCGGCGGCGCTGGGGCCATCCTGGCTCATCCGCATGTCGAGCGGCCCATCGGAGGAAAAGGCGAAGCCCCTGCCTTCCTGGTCAAGCTGCATCGAGGACACGCCGATATCCATCACGACCGCATCGACCTGCGGCACCCCGATCCGCTTCATTTCCTCGTGCATCTGGGAAAAGCGATGGGGATGAAGCGAGAGGCGTCCGTCAAATTGCGCCTCCATCGCGGCGCCGGCGCGGATCGCATCGGGATCGCGGTCGAAGGCATAGACCCTCGCGCCTGCATCGAGCAGCGCGCGCGAATAGCCTCCTGCCCCGAACGTGGCATCGACCGCGACGAGACCCTCGCGCGGGGCAATCGCGGCAACGACTTCATCGAGCAGGACGGGAATGTGCGGAGCAGAAGTCGCGGTCATGCCTTCTTCTTCCCCTTGGCCTGGGCTTCGGAAACGAAATTGGCGCAGGCCGCCTGCGCGCTTTCCCAACCCTCGCCCATCCGGGAGAGTTCGTCGGGATTCCAGATCGTGAAGAAACGCCCCGCGCCCTGGAAATACAGCCCTTCGCCAACCGCGCCGAGCGCGCGCAGATGTTCCGGCATCACGAAACGTCCGCTGTCGTCAAACGGGATCTCGACGAAACCGAACAATTGCATGGCACGCAGATCGCGGTCGAAATCGTCACGCCCGAGCCTGAGCGCGCGTTCTTCCTCTCGGTCGAGCTGCGCTTCGAGTTCCTCGCGGCGCGACAGGCCGAAACCGACCAGGCAGTTCCACCGCTCGTGCTTGGCAAGGCAAAGCACCTTCGTGCCGCCCGAGCTTTCCTTGACCGCCTTGCGAAACAAGGGAGGCAGGACAAAGCGGCCCTTGTCGCCTGCGGGCGAATAGGCCTGACCGCTATATCCTCCGAACGCTGACACGCGTGGTGAACCCCTCGATCCCAAATCCGGCCGGGATCCCTGCAATACCGGCCCTGCTCCCTGACACGCCTCTCCCGTCGCCGAACCCGCGTGAACGGGGACGACGCGCCAGCCTGATCGGGTGGCACGGGGACATTCATGTCTGATGGAACACGGTAATATCGGGGATGAACGCAGGATGGAAGGGAATAATACGGGATTTCTAGGGATTATATGGTAAATAATTGATTTACCTATTTATTTTAGACCCGCGATTGCGCTCGATCGCTTCGCCAACGGCGGCCTGTGGGGCGATATCCCCAGCAAAATGACGGTGTTATCAGCGAATCCTCGCACTCGGCCGACCCGCGACCGGCAATTTCCCGTAATTTCCCCGATCCGATCAGTCGAAAGCGTAGTCAAGCAACCTGCGGAGCGACTCGCCTTGCGCACCGGCGGCCTCGCGATGCTCGAAAAGAGCGGCGTCGGCGACAAGGGTCACCCGCCCCTTCCCGATCGCACATTGCGCCACCGTGTCACGCGCGAGGATCGTGCACCGCCCCGCTCCAGCGTCGACAATGTGCAAGGAGCCGGGATGGCTCACCGCCAGATCGCTCCCGGCGAGCGGCACGTCATAAATGCCATCCGCGAAGACCTCATGGATCTTGAATCGCATGTCGAGGCCCCATCGCTTGACCACGGGTGGAATGAGCGCGCTGTCGACCGGGCGCGCCGGATCGCCCAGCGGCAGCTCGTATTCGCCCGTCAGCATCGGATCGAGGACAAGCAGCAGCCTGCCCCCTTCCCTGACCCATCGATCCAGCGCGACATTATCCGCCGGAGAGAGCCCGCGAGGCTGGATCACCGCCAGGTGTTCGAGGTCGGCGAGCGGATCGACCTCCTCGCCGCCGGGCGCGAGCGGCGCGATTTCCGAAAGCGTATCGAGCAGCAAGATGGTGGCGCATTGCTCGATCGCGGCGCGCTGCCAAGGCGGATCGACGTCCCCGCGAGCCAGCGAGGCGAAGTCGGCTCCGAGCGGCCAGTAGATCGGCAGGCTGGTCATCAACCCTACAGTCGAGGGCTCGTCCTGCCCGGCGCACGAGGGGACAGTCTCGCTCGCCTTCGCACCCGCCGGTTCTTCCGGAGCGGACGCGTCGGTGCATCCTGCAAGCGCGATGCAGGAGAGCCAGAGCGCGAATGGTCCGATCCTATTGCGGCGGAGCATCGGGTGGGCGGGATGAGCCGGGCGCTGGATTGCTCGGTCTCTGAGCCGGCGCGGGTGTCGCGCTCGGGCTCGGTTCGGCGGGAATGTCGGGAACCACGCCCGCATCGGCAAGCGGGTCGCGCTGCGGCACCGCTGCACCCGGTTCGGTTGTCGGCGCAGCTTCGGGAACGGCATTCTGGTCGGCAAGGTCGGCCTGCCCGCCGATGATCCCGGCAAGACCCACCAGCAGGATCATCGCGCCGATCCCGAACAACCCGATCTGGAGACGCTGAACCGCCTCGGCCCGCGAACCGCCAAGCGGCATCGTGTCAGGTGCGTCGTCGCCCTGCGGACCGGGTCTGCGACGCTGAAACAGCTTGAATTCGGCCATGCGCGGCAACCTATCAGCCCTGCGGCTCGTTCGCCAGCCAATCGAAGACGGGCAAGCCCTTCGCCACCAGCCATTCGGGATTGTAGAGCGTAGAGAGGTAGCGGAAGCCGGTATCGCACAGGATCGTCACGACCTGCGGGTGTTCGCGCCCCTCCTCGATCAATTGCCTGCCCAGCAGCACCGCCCCCGCGACATTAATCCCCGAACTCAGCCCGAGGCAGAGACCTTCCTCGCGCAGCAAGCGGCCGACCCACATCAGCCCTTCTTCATCCGAGATGCGAAACTGGGTGTCGATCGGCGCCCCTTCGAGATTGGCGGTGATCCGCCCCTGCCCGATCCCTTCGGCGACCGACGAGCCTTCGGCCTTCAATTCGCCGTTCGCGTAATAGTTGAACAGCGCCGCACCGTGCGGATCGGTGAGCGCGATGCGGATGTTCTCGTCCTTTTCCTTGAGCCCCATCCCAACCCCGGCAATCGTGCCCCCGGTGCCCGCAGCGCAGGTGAAACCGTCGATCCGGCCGCCCAGCTGGGCCCACAATTCCTGCGCGGTGCCCTCGATATGGGCCTTGCGGTTGGCGGTGTTGTCGAACTGGCCGGCCCAGATCGCGCCCTCGGTCTCCTCGGCCATGCGGCGCGAGACGTGCTGGAAATGGCCCGGATTGGCATATTTCGTCGGGGGGACGAGGACCAGTTCGGCACCGAGTGCGCGCAGCGTGTCCTTCTTCTCGCTCGACTGGTTGTCGGGCATCACGATCACGGTCTTGTAGCCCAGCGCATTCGCGACCAGCGCCAGCCCGATCCCCGTATTGCCGGCCGTTCCTTCGATCACGGTGCCGCCCGGCTGCAATTCGCCGCGCGCCTCGGCATCGCGGATCATGTAAAGCGCGGCGCGATCCTTCACGCTCGAGCCGGGATTGGCGAATTCGCACTTGCCCCAGATATCGCAGCCCGCCGCGTCGCTTGGTCCTGCGAGCCGGACGAGCGGGGTGTTGCCGATCAGGGAAAGCGTATCGCCGAGAGGTTGGGTGATGTTCATGCGCGCCAGCATTTAAGCGGTCGCGGGCCTTGCGGCAATGCAGTTCGGCTTTCCCGTGGCTCAGGCGAGCTTTGCCCGTCCTGCGCCGCGCCCGCCAGGAGTTCGATCAATCTTCGGGAGCGATGGTCACCTTGAGCCCGTCGAGTTCGGCCGTGAAAGGAAGCTGGCACGACAGCCGCGAATTGTCCTTCCGATGGTCCGAGGATTCGAGCAGGTCATCCTCGTCCTCGCTCATTTCCGGAAGGCTTCCACCCGCGCTGTCTTCGACGAATACGTGGCAGGTCGCGCACGAGCAACAGCCGCCGCACAGCGCGAGGAGTTCGTCGAACCCGTTGTCGCGGATCGCTTCCATCACCGTGAGGCCGTTTTCGACCTCGACTTCGCTCGTTTCGCCGGCGCGGCTGGTGACGATGAGCTTGGGCATGGGTCGAGGGTCCTTCACGTTGTCGGCTGCGCGGGCGCCCGGAGGCAGAACCGGGCCGCAGGTTCCAAAATCGAAACGCGCTGCTAGGACGTTCGCCAGCGAATGACAAGACCGCTGGCGCAGCGCCACAAAGGGGTGACAATGGGGCTCACGGGGACGCAGATCGAGGCTGGACTGGATGCGTTGGCAGCCCGCGACGATCGGATCGCGGCGGCGCTCGACCAGGTGGGCTATCCCGAGCCGCGCCTGCGTCCGACTGGCTACAAGACCTTGCTGCGCACGATCGTGGGGCAGCAGGTCTCGGTCGCGGCGGCAAGTTCGATGTGGAACA
>JBFHIF010000082.1:0-6114 GCA_041596595.1 Erythrobacter sp.
CGCGCGCATGGTCGGCATGGCCGTGCGTCACCAGCGCCTTGTCGACCGCGCGCGAAGGATCGACCCAGCAGTCTGCCGGAACGATATGGATGCCGTGCGGCTCGGGTCGGATCCAGGAAAAGGGAGCGGCCATCCCCGCACCAACGGCAGGGAGGCGCGCCGGTTTCCTATTTGTCCTTGTACTTGTCGAACCAAGCGATGACCGCCGCGCCCTTGGCCGCCTGCTGGCTCGGGCTCATGGTCAGGTCGCTGTGGCTTGCGCCGGGCATCACGACCAGCGCGGTGTCGACACCCAGCACCTTCAGCGCGCCGTAGAACTGCTCGGCCTCGCTGCGCGGGGTGCGATAGTCCTCCTCGCCCACCAGCATCAGCGTCGGGGTCTTGATATTGGCCGCATTGGAGAGCGGCGAACGGCGCCAGTAGTCCTCGGGCCGCTCCCACGGCTGGCCCTTCATCCAGTACTTGCCGAAGAAGGCATAGCCGTCGCTCATCAGGGCCATGTTGGTCCAGTTGATCACCGGCTTGTAGGAGGCGGCCGCAGCGAAGCGGTCGGTCTTGCCCACGATCCACGCGGTCAAGATGCCGCCGCCCGATCCGCCGGTGACGAACAGGTTGCCTGCATCGGCATAGCCTGCGGCAACGGCTGCATCGACTGCCGCCATCAGCTCGTCATGGTTGGAGATCGGGTAATTGCCCTCGATCCGGTCGGCAAAAGCCTGGCCGTAGCCGGTCGAACCGCCCGGATTGGTATAGAGCGTCGCATAACCGGCCGAGGCGTAGATCTGGTAGTCCGAGGAGAAGCTCGGGCCGTAACCGGCATAGGGGCCGCCGTGGATTTCGAGGATCATCGGCAGCGGCTTGCCTTCCTGCCAGTCGGCGGGAAGCACGATCCAGCTGGGGATCTTCGTTCCGTCGGCCGCCGTGACCTGCAGTTCGCGCACCTGTGCGAGGCGCTTGCCCGACAGTTTCAGGTCGTTGAGCGAGGTCAGGCGCGTGGCCTTGCCGCCGCGCAGCACCGATATGTCGGAGGGCCTCAAAGTGCTGCCGCTGGTGTAGGCGAGCACGCCGCTATCGGACATGCTCCACTGCCCGCCCGCATAGGGGCGCGTGTAATAGGTATCGACCAGCTCCGCGCCGAGCGGGCTGACGCTGCCGTTGAGCGATACCTTGGCGACCTTGTAGGTGCCTTGGTCTTCGTAGCCTGCGAAGAGGCCCGCGGCGTTCCATTCGAGCGAGGTCACGTCGCGGTCGAAGCCACTGGCGATCCGGCGCTTGTTCGACCCGTCGCGGTCCATCACGTAGATGCCGTTCTGGACATAGGCCATCGCCTGGTCGTCATAGCCGAGATAGGCGATCTGCCTTCCGTCAGGCGAGACTTGCGGATTGGCATCGGGACCGTCGCGGTCGGTCAGCGCAGTGATCGCGCCAGAGGTCACGTCGATCGCATAGACCTCGCTGTCGACGCCGCTCAGCTCCCAGTCCTCGTCGCGATTGCCGCTGATAAGGATGGTGCGCCCGTCGGGCGTCCATTCGAGCCCGCCGCCGTGATTGCGGTCGCCATGGGTCAGCTGGCGCGGCGCGCCGCCGACCGCATCGACGAGGAAGACCTGCGTGAAACCGGGCGTGAGATAGCCGGCCCCGTCATAGCGATAGGTCACCCGGTCGATGATTTGCGGCCCCGGTTTCCACTTGGCGCCCTCGGGCGGCGAAAGCGGCGAGCCCAGCTTGAGCGGTTCGGACGGGATGTCGGCCGAATAGGCGATGCGCTTGCCATCGGGCGACCATGCGAGCGATTGCGGCGCGCCGGGCAGGGCGGTGATGTTCGCGCTCTGCCCGCTGGCCATCCAGCGCACGTGCAGCTCGGGCCCGCCGCCGCTGTGGGTCGAGACATAGGCGAGGCGGTCGCCGCCCGGCGACCAGCGCGGGCTGGAATGCGAGCCTTCTCCCGTCACCAGCGGCGTTTCCGCCCCGCTCGCCACGTCGATCATCCAGATCGAGGCGACCGCGGCATCGGTCATGATATCGTTGGTCCGGCGCACATAGGCGATGCGCTTGCCATCCGGGCTGATCTGCGGATCGGCAGCCACGCTGAGGCCGAACAGGTCCTCTGCCGTAAAGTCCGGGCTGGGCGCATCCTGCGCATAAGCCGGTGCGGCAAGCGCCAGACCGAGCGCGGCGAAACAGGCGTATCTCATGAAAAAACCTCCCCTGCGGCAACAGGGGAGGTTCAATCACACGGAAGCGATTCTGGCTAGAGCGGGCGGGCCGCTCAGCTTTCGCCCTTGGTTTCGCTGGCGTCGGCCTCGGGCTTCTTCTTGGGCGCAGCCTTCTTCTTGGCGGCAGGCTTGCGCTTGGCCTTGGCCTTGGCCTTGGGCGGTGCCGGGGTCAGTTCGAAGCTCGGCTTGCCGTCCTTCAGCGTCACCGCCACCTCGCCGCCGTCGGCCAGCTTGCCGAACAGCAGTTCCTCGGCCAGCGGCTGCTTGATCCGTTCCTGCAGCAGGCGGGCCATCGGCCGGGCGCCATAAAGCTTGTCATAGCCCTTGTCGGCGAGCCATTCGCGCGCATCGGCATCGAACTGGATATGCACCGCCTGTTCGGCCAGTTGCATTTCGAGTTCGAGGATGAACTTGTCGACCACGCGCGCGACGGTGTTCTTGCCGAGATAGGCGAAGGGCACGATCGCATCGAGCCGGTTGCGGAACTCGGGGGTAAACATCTTGTTCACGGCTTCGGTCCCGGCGTCTTCCTTCGACACGTCGCCGAACCCGATGCCGCTGCGCGCCATGTCGGAAGCGCCCGCATTGGTGGTCATGATCAAAACCACGTTGCGGAAATCGACCGTCTTGCCGTGGTGATCGGTGAGGCGGCCATTATCCATCACCTGCAGCAGGATGTTGAACAGGTCGGGATGGGCTTTCTCGATCTCGTCGAGCAGCAACACGCAATGCGGGTTCTGGTCGATCGCGTCGGTCAGCAGCCCGCCCTGGTCGTAGCCGACATAGCCCGGAGGCGCGCCGATCAGGCGGCTGACGCTGTGGCGTTCCATGTATTCGGACATGTCGAAGCGCTTGAGTTCGATCCCCATGATCGAGGCGAGCTGGCGCGCGACCTCGGTCTTGCCGACCCCAGTCGGGCCGGAGAACAGGAACGAACCGATCGGCTTGTCGGGATCGCGCAGGCCTGCGCGCGACAGCTTCATCGCGGTCGACAGCCGCTCGATCGCCTCGTCCTGGCCGAACACGACGTGTTTCAGGTCACGACTGAGATTTTCGAGCGCCTTCTTGTCGTCTTTCGAGACAGAGCGCGGCGGGATCCGCGCCATCGTCGCGATCACCGCCTCGATCTCCTTGGCGGTGATCTTCTTCTTGCGCCGCGAAGGGGGCACCAGCATCTGCATCGCGCCGACCTCGTCGATCACGTCGATCGCCTTGTCGGGGAGCTTGCGGTCGTTGATGTAGCGCGCCGACAGCTCGACCGCGGTCTTGAGCGCGTCAGGGGTGTATTTGACCTTGTGGTGTTCCTCGAACGCACTGCGCAGACCTTTGAGGATCTTGACCGTGTCCTCGATCGTCGGCTCGTTGACGTCGATCTTCTGGAACCGCCGCAGCAGCGCGCGGTCCTTTTCGAAGTGGTTACGGAATTCCTTGTAGGTGGTCGACCCGATGCAGCGGATCGCGCCACTTGAGAGAGCGGGCTTCAACAGGTTCGAGGCGTCCATCGCCCCGCCGCTGGTCGCGCCCGCGCCGATCACGGTGTGAATCTCGTCGATGAACAGGATCGCGTCGGGCATCCCTTCGAGCTCGTTCACGACCTGCTTCAAACGTTCCTCGAAATCGCCGCGATAGCGCGTGCCGGCGAGCAGCGCGCCCATGTCGAGCGAGTAGATCACCGCGGGCTGCAGCACTTCGGGCACGTCGCCTTCGACGATCTTGCGTGCAAGGCCTTCCGCGATCGCGGTCTTGCCCACGCCCGGATCACCGACATAGAGCGGGTTGTTCTTCGAGCGGCGGCACAGGATCTGGACCGTCCGGTCGACCTCGGGGCCGCGGCCGATCAGCGGATCGACCTTGCCTGCCTCGGCCTTGGTGTTGAGATTGACCGTGAACTGGTCGAGCGCGGTTTCCTTCTTCGCATCCTTGGCGGTCTCGGCCTGCTCGCCGGCCGCATCCTCGCTTGCCTGCGGGGTCTTGGGCTCGATCTGGCGACCGCCCTTGCCGATCCCGTGGCTGATATAGCTCACCGCATCCAATCGGCTCATGTCCTGCTGCTGGAGGAAATAGACCGCGTAGCTGTCGCGCTCGGAAAACAGCGCGACGAGGACATTGGCGCCGGTCACCGTGTCCTTGCCCGAAGACTGGACGTGGAGGATCGCGCGCTGGATCACCCGCTGGAAGCCCGCGGTGGGCTGCGGATCGGCCTCCTCCTCGGTCTTGAGCGACTGGTATTCCTGGTCGAGATACTGCTTCACCACTTCGGAAAGCTCGGCGAGATCCACCCCGCAGGCCGCCATGACCTGTGCGCCGTCCTCGTCATCGATCAGCGCGAGCAGAAGGTGTTCGAGCGTGGCGTATTCATGCCTGCGCTCGGATGCGTGACCGAGAGCATTGTGAAGCGTGCGTTCGAGGTTCTGGGCGAAACTTGGCATCTATCGGGGTCTCTGACTGCTGGGGTGGGGGCCTGCCGGGGCAGGCGGGCGTAAGGGGGTCAAACACGGATATAAGGTCAAGATCGAGGAATGCGAATCTGCTGCATCACACCACCTCGAGGCGGCGGGGCGGGTCACGTTTTCTTCCCGCCGAACAAGGCATCGGCCGCAGCGCGGTGCGCCGCCGCCTTGTCGCGGTGCTGCCTGACCCGCTCGATCTCGGCTTCGAGCAGCGCGATGCGTTCGTTCAGTTCGTCCTGCGAATAGGGGGCGAGGTCCTCTCCGGCGAGCTTGCTCGCTGCATCCCCCTTCGGGCGCGGAAGATCCGCTTCGTCCATTGCTGGTGATGTTCGCAAGCCAAGCGGCTTGCTGTCAATGTGCGAGAGCGGTATTCGCACCGTTAATTGCACGGCACAGGGGGCAGCGATCAGCCAAATGGACGACAACCAGCCCGAAACGCTGACCCGCACAGATGCGGGCGAGGTCATGCAGGCCGTCCATTTCAATGCGCCGGGCGGCCCGGATGTGCTTGCACCAACCCAATTGCCGATCCCCGAGCCGGGCGATGACGATGTCCTGATCGCGGTCGCCTATGCCGGGGTGAACCGGCCCGATTGCATCCAGCGCGCAGGCCATTATCCGCCTCCGCCGGGCGCTTCGCCGCTGCTCGGGCTCGAAGTGGCGGGCGAAGTGATCGCGGTGGGCAAGAACGCGCCGCGCGAGATGATCGGCCAGCGGGTCGCCGCGCTCACGCCCGGCGGGGGCTATGCGCAATATTGCATCGCGCCGTGGCGGCATTGCCTCGATATTCCGCCCGAAATGGGCCTCGCCCAGGCCGCGGCCTTGCCCGAGACGCTGTTCACCGTGTGGCACAACGTGTTCGAACGCGGCGCAATCCGCGATGGCGAACGGCTGCTGGTCCATGGCGGGACGAGCGGGATCGGAACCATGGCGATCATGCTAGCAAAAGCCTTCGGGGTCGAACCGATCGTGACCTGCGGCGACGAGGAGAAATGCGAGGCGGCACGCGCGGTCGGCGCGAGCCTCGCGATCAATTACAAGAGCCAAGATTTCGTCGAGGCGGTCAAGGCGCATACCGGGGGCGAGGGCGTCCACGTCGTGCTCGACATGGTTTCGGGCGATTATGTCCCGCGCAATTTGCAGTGCCTCGCCGAGGATGGTCGCCACGTCACGATCGCGGTGCTCGGCGGAGCCAAGGCCGAACTGTTCATGCCGCTGGTGATGATGCGGCGGCTGACGCTGACCGGATCGACGCTGCGCCCGCGCACCGATGCGTTCAAGGCCGCGCTGGCGGACGAGATCGCCGAGAACGCCTGGCCGCTGTTCACCAGCGGCGAACTCGCGCCGGTGATGGACCGGACCTTCCCGCTCGCCCAGGCGGCCGAAGCGCATGCGCGGATGGAAGCGGGCGAGCATATCGGCAAGATCGTGCTCGAAGTCGGCGGAGA
>JBFHIF010000083.1:0-6091 GCA_041596595.1 Erythrobacter sp.
GACGAGTGCGTCCCACCCAAGCTGCTTCCCGGTCTCGTTTCGCAGCAAGGGGAAGATCTTGAGCACGGCATACATTCCGACGATCGCGGAAAGAGCCGTGAAGCGACCGATGCGCAAGACCCTGTAATTCGTGAGGAAATAGCCGTAGACAATGCCGAGCTTGATCACCTCGCCGCGACGGAAAACGAAAAGGATATTGATCGCCGGGATGCTGGTGAAGACCAGCGCCCATGCCAGATGCTTGGTTCGACCTGTGCGCAGCCACAACCACAGCTGGATTGCAATCGAGACGTAACCGAACTGGACGATGAATACGAGGTAGACCGGCAGACCGCGCCATTCGAGATTATAGGCCCCCGAGAAAAAGATGTATTGTTCGAAGCCGCCCGAGATTGTCGTCAGCACGCCGAATGCAGCAAAGCTGACCAGTCCGAGAGCCAGCGAACTGAAATGCATATAGGCCGCGACACGCGGAGTGGGCGGGCAGCGCCGATCGCCCCCGTCATGCGGGCTCTTCCCCCGCGCGCCCAGCCAATAGCCGAGCAATCCGAAGAACGCCCCGCTCGCGATCATGAACAGGCCGATGAGCACCACGCCGCTCTCTTCGTAGATCTGGTACAGAGGCCCGGCATTGAAAATGAAGTCGCCGAACTCGACCAGCACGAACGCCACGGTTACGGCCGGAAACAGAAACGGGAACGTGAAAAGGTTCGCGTTCTTGCCGTTGCGAATGGCGATTATCGACAGGACCAGGCCGAGCAGTATCAGGAACGGGGTAAAGGTATCCATCACCTTCCCTCGTCGCAGCGAGCCGAGACACGGCATCTCGCGCTCGTGGATCGTTGGGGCACGGCTAGATCGAACACAGGAAATCCTCCCATCGGTCAACGAGCCGCTCGAACGAGAAATGTTGCAGGTAGTGATCCTGCAACCTTCCGGGGTCGACCCCGCCGCTCTCTAGCCGCAACACCATCGACTGGACAGCAGGTATGAAGTTCGCGATGTCGCCGTCGGTGATGATGCACTCGGAGTTTTCGTAATCGGGGATGCCCCCCATGCCGTTGGCCACGAATGGCAGACCGCAGGCCATAGCCTCGAGCAGAACCAGCGGCGCACCCTCCTGAGCTATGGTGGGAAGCAGCAGCAGATCGTATATTTGCAACAGTTCGATATAGGCCTGCCCTTCGGGATAACGGCCGCGCATCGCGACCCGATCTCCCAGCCCGCGTTCCGCAATCAAACCGGCAATGCGCTCTGCATCGTCCCCATGACCCCAGATGTCGAGAGTTCCCCGCTCTCCGGCGTAAGCTGCAAATTGATCGACCAGCAGGCTGACATTCTTGGGCTCGGAAACCCGCCCGAAATAGGCGAAGCGGACCCCTTCGGAGACGGAGCGCAAGGCGCGCGCCGGTATCGTGAACTGACGCTCAAGCGGTTCGGGCAGCGCGGGAATGGTCGTCGTGGGGCCTTTCCAGCCGAATTCTGAAACGAACCGGCGGGTAACCGGCCTGCCCTGTCCGACCACCGCATCAAATCCGAACCGCACCAGCGCCCGAGGATCGAGGAATTGCTCTCTCGCCCCGCTCATGACTTCGAAGAAGACCTTGCGCGTTGTCGCCCCCGCAGCGAGCGCTCCCAGCATCGCTTTCCAGCCTGTGCCAACCACCATGACCACATCTGCGTGCGCGGATCTGATCCGGTTGGAGAGATCCGCGAGGCTCGAATAGTCCTGCACGCTTTCGGCCCGGTCGCGGTGACCGTGTTCCGACATCGGCGGGGGAGAGATCACTTCGACCCGGTGGCCGCGTTCGCGCAGGCCCTCTGCCAGGAACCGGGTGTGCGTCTGGATACCGCCACGGCCATGCATGTAGCCGATCAGGACTACGGTGAGTGATTGCGCCGGCGCCCCGGTCATAGGTTGTGCTTTCTGGTGATAAGCGGTCGGGCGATGCCCCATATCCGCTGCACATCGCTGCGCCAACCCGCGTGAAACGGAAATATCGCCGCGTGCGCCACGAGGAACGCGGCGATGATCGCCGCGCTCTTGGCGGCGGCTTCGACGATCGGCGCTTCGTTATCGAATAGTGATTGTGCGAAGAACATCGCCGCCCCTACCACCAGCATGGCGGCGAACGAGGGGGCGAATTGCGCGACAAGTGTTCTCGCAGGTAGTTGCGCCACCCGGGCCGAAGCCACGAGCAGGAAGGGTGTCACCAGCGCGGATGCCGCGGCAAGGCCGAAAGCCACGCCGATCGCGCCCCATTGGACGCCGATGGCAAAGCTGACGAGATGCACCATCGCGGCGGCGACCGCGTATCGCCGCATCGTGTCGGTTCGTCCCATCGAGATGAATACGATACGCGCGTGTTCCCAGACGAAACTGGGAAACAGCGAGAGGACCAGCAGCGAAAAGATCGCGACGCTGCGACCCCATTGCGCGCCCAGGATGAGATCGATGATGAACGCCGCGTTGAACAGCAGGCCAACGCTGAGCAGGCCCGAGAAGAATGCAAAGGCCCGCGCGCTGGACAGGATCAGGAGTGTGCGCTTGGCATCCTCCTTCTGGAGCCGCGAGAGAGCCGGTATGATCGCGCTGCCGATCGGCCCGCTGATCAGGCCGATCGGCACCATCAGGACCGCATAGGCCCGCGTGTAGTAACCCAGTTCGCTGGCATTCCAGCGCCAGCCGATCAGCGCGCGGTCGGCCTGCTTCCACAGCCAGCCCGCGATATTGGCGCCGAGCAGATTGAGCCCGAAGCCGATCGCCGACCTGCCGGCAGCCAGCGATCCGGGTCGCGAAGGTATCCACGGCATCGCGATCCAGCTCAGGATCATCGTCGAGAGCGCGGTCGCAACCAATCCGATGGCGATCGACCAGTATCCCAGCCCCGCGAGCCACGCGCACAGAATCGCGGTCGTCGCACCAATCGCATTCGCCGACAGATTGACCAGATTGAGCCTGAGAAACTGCATCCTGCGCGTGAGCAGCGCCTGATGCTGGCCGCGCAGCGCGGTAAGCGGGAAGGTCACCGCGATGAAGACAATCAGACCGGTCACACGCTGGTCATCGAAGACACTCGCGGCAATCGGCGCGATCGCCAGACACACGCCCATCAGGGCCAGTGACACGAGCAGGTCGATATAGAACACCGCGGTAACGAATTGCTGGTCGATCTTTTCGCGTGGCACGGTAGCCATTGGCAGCCCTATGTCGCTGAAAAGCTGGACAAACATGGTCGCCACCATGGCCATTCCGACCAGGCCGAAATCTTCGGGCGTAAGCAGCCGCGAAAGCACCGCCAGTTGCACGATCTGCAGCGCGAACAGCATCGCGCTCGACCCCAGCGCAATCGCCGCACCGCTCATCGTGCGCCGGCCAAGCCCGCTTTCGAGGTGGGAAGTATCGAACGGTGAGACCGAGCGCCGCTCTGAAGGCTTCATGGCCGAAGGGCGGAACCAGCGAAGCACCATAATCGATCGTCAGATATTCGCGCGCAGGCTCACGAGATGCCGCGGCGAGTGAGGAACAGCACGTTTTGCGGACCACCCCGACCCTCGCTGATCGCTCTGGCGCGCATCTCCGGCTCGATGACATCGAGTTCGGGGAAGTCCGCAACGTCATGATCGGCGTAGGTCACCACCCGGATGTCATGCGAACGCGCAAAGCGTTCGCGGATCGTTTCCTCGACACCGGGCGCAGGCCGTTCGTGAAGTTCGATCACCATGTCGCATTCACGCAAGACGGGCAGAAGGTTGGGATTGAACAGGACGATCTCGTAGCCTTCACAGTCGGAGAAAATCAGAGTGCCTGGCTTGAGGTGAGTGTGCATCCAGTCGGGTGAACACATAGCCAGAACCTCGACATTGTCGGTTCCGTTCTCTTCGGCCAGCTCCTTGGTCGCCGCCCTCGCCCAGCGATCGGTGTCGAACGCGATCACGCGCGCGTCGGGCATCCGCCGCGCAAAACCGACCGCGTAGAACCCGTCAGCCGAACCGATATCGAGCAGCACGGGATATTGCCGCTGGATGATTTCCTCGCACCAGTCGTAAAGCTCGTTCTCGTAGCTGCCGACCAGCCGGTGAACCTGGTTGCGCTCCTCTGCGAGCCGCTCCGAATAGCGCAATCCCTTGAACGGGCCGCGCAAGACCGTGCGGCCGTGGCTGGCGACGAACGTATGCGAGGCGGCGAGCATCCCCGATTCCTTTTCGATCGCGATGATCAGCGCCTGCGAACGCGCCGAGAGCAATTCCAGCGTCAGTTCCGGCGCAACCGCCATCGCGACCTTTTTGATAAGTTCTTTCACCATTTCCGTCTTGTAGTCCTGTTTGCCTGAAGCGCTGGGCTTTCAGGTCTTCATCCGCATTTGTTCGGCTTCCACCATTTCCTTGACGACATCGCGCATCTTGCTTTGCGCTTCCCATCCGAGCTCGCGTCTCGCCTTACCCGGATCGGCAGCGCTGAAGACGATGTCGGATGGCCGCGCGAGGTCGCTGTCATATTCGACGTAATCGCGCCAATCGAGATCGACCGCCGCGAATGCGGCGGCGAGGAAATCGGCGAGGCTGCTGGTCTGGCCGGTGGCGATAACGTAATCGCCCGCCTCGTCCATCTGCAGCATCTTCCACATCGCCTCGACATATTCGCGCGCACTGCCCCAGTCGCGCGAGATGTCGATATTGCCGAGCGTGAGCTGATCGAGCTCGCCGCGCGCAATCGCGCAAGCCGAGCGAATGATCTTGCTGGTGACGAAACGCGGCGGGCGCAGCGGGCTTTCGTGATTGAACAGAATGCCGTTGCAGGCGAACAGCCCGTAGGATTCGCGGTAATTGGCGACCGCCCAGTGGGCTGCGGACTTGGCGACCGCATAGGGGCTGCGCGGGCGGAACGGGGTGTCCTCGTTGGCCGGAACCGTGCCGGTATCGCCGAAGCACTCGCTCGAACTGGCGTTGTAAAGCCGCGCACGGGCGCCTGTAAAACGGACGACCTCGAGCAGGTTGAGCACGCCGAGGCTGATGCTTTCCATAGTCTCGACCGGTTGTTCGAAAGACAGTCCGACCGAGCTTTGCCCTGCGAGATTGTAGATCTCGTCGGGCTCCACCTCGGTGATCGTCGAAAGAACGCTGCGGAAATCGGCAAGCGACATGGACCGCAGCGCAACCTTCCGCCTGATCCCGAGCGTTTCGAGATTGGTAAACCCGGATTGCTCGGCATCGCGCGACGTCCCGATCACCTCATAGCCCCGGGCCAGCAAAAGCTGGGCAAGGTAGCTCCCGTCCTGGCCGGAAATGCCACAGATAAGCGCGCGTCTGGTCATGACATTGCTGCGTTCGTCAATTCCGGGGTTTTCACTCATTCACACGATCGGATACCGGGTGCGAGGCCTTTGCAGGGTAAACCGGCGAATATCAACCGATCGGAAGGAAATTTCGCGTCGCGGGCCGATGCCCGGCGTTTCGCATTCTGCGCCATGAGAGGCGAACGGGGCGAACAGCCCCAACCCGCTCCCGCACAGGAGCGTTGCGAAAATGCCTGCGGGCCTGTAGCGGGTCCGGCTGTGAACAGGGAACAGCTCCAATCGGTCCCTCGAGAGAGGTCGGCAATGTATCTCAATTCCGTCGCGAATTCGCAGAATGCCGCCACCGTCGTGCTGCTCAGCGGCAAGTTCCAGCTGCTTGCCTATCTCGCCGCAGCGCTGCTCACGCCGACGCTCGTCTGGACCGCGCGCGGCAACCCGATCGACTCGGTGTTCCTTCTCAACACGCTCTATGCACTCGGCATCGCAGCAACGATATCGTGGTACGCGCTTTCGCGGCTGCGCGAATATGCCAAGGCGCGCGCGCTGTCCTACGTCTTCCCGGTGAACTTTCTCGCCTTCGGCGGCGTGCTGGCGGGTATCGCCATTTTCCGCGCGACCTATTCGATCCCGCTCTTCGCCATCGGCACGGCCGCCACCGTGCTGCTGAGCTACCTGTTCAGCGTCTATAACCGGCGTCTGCGCCGCCCCTTCTTCATCGTCGGAGGCGGGCGTTCGTCGGAGATCCGGATCGAAGGGCAATACCTGCCCGCACCGAGCCTCGACGAGCTCGACGA
>JBFHIF010000084.1:0-6055 GCA_041596595.1 Erythrobacter sp.
CACCCTCGGATATGCCGGTCAATGCCCTTTGGCGGCGTGATTGCCAAGGGTCTAGACGGGGCTTTGTGGCCCGGCCACCGGGTTCATTACCCTGCCTTTCGGGCACCAAGAATCAGGCAGCCCTCTGCGATAACGGCTTACCGCGCTCTTGAATCTCGCCGCTGATACCGCCACAGGCTTCCCGCGAACCCGATTGGGCAATCCCGTAAGGATATTTGAATGAAGATCGCAATGGTTGGCTCGGGCTATGTCGGCCTCGTATCGGGCGCGTGTTTCGCCGATTTTGGGCATGATGTGACCTGCATCGACAAGGATCAGGGCAAGATCGACCGGCTCCATGACGGAATCATGCCGATCTACGAACCCGGTCTCGACGCATTGGTCGAGAGCAACGTCAAGGCCGGGCGGCTGACTTTCACCACCGACCTCGCCGAGGGGATCAAGGGCGCCGACGCGATCTTCATCGCGGTCGGCACGCCCAGCCGCCGGGGCGACGGCCATGCCGATCTCTCTTACGTCTATGCGGTTGCTCAGGAAATCGGCGAAAGCCTTTCGGGCGATGCGGTGGTCGTGACCAAGTCGACCGTCCCAGTTGGTACCGGTGACGAGGTCGAGCGGATCATCGCCGACACCGGGACCAGCCACAAGGTCTCGGTCGTCTCCAATCCCGAATTCCTGCGCGAAGGCGCGGCGATCGGCGACTTCAAGCGGCCAGACCGCATCGTGATCGGCGCCGAGGACGATTTCGGCCGCGAGGTGATGCACGAGATCTATCGCCCGCTATTCCTCAACGAATCGCCGATCCTATTCACTTCGCGGCGGACCAGCGAACTGATCAAGTATGCCGCGAACGCCTTCCTCGCGACCAAGATCACCTTCATCAACGAAATGGCCGACCTGTGCGAGAAGGTCGGGGCCGACGTGCAGGACGTCTCGCGCGGGATCGGGATGGACAACCGCATCGGTTCCAAGTTCCTCCACGCGGGTCCGGGCTATGGTGGATCGTGCTTCCCCAAGGACACGCTGGCTCTGCTCAAGACCTCCGAGGATTACGACAGTCCGACGCGGATCGTCGAAGCGGTGGTCAAGGTCAATGAGAGCCGCAAGCGCGCGATGGGGCGCAAGGTGCTCGACGCGCTCGGCGGGATGGAAGCGGCGCGCGGCAAGAAGGTCGCGCTGCTGGGCCTGACCTTCAAGCCCAATACCGACGACATGCGCGATTCGCCTGCCATCGCGGTGGCGCAGACGCTGACCGATGCAGGCGTGCAGGTGGCTGCCTACGACCCGGAAGGGATGGAGCAGGCCAGGCCGCTCATGCCCGACGTGACGATGTGTTCGGACCCTTATGAACCGATCAAGGATGCCGATGCGGTGGTGATCGTGACCGAGTGGGACGTCTTCCGCGCACTCGATTTCGCCCGGGTAAAGCAGCTTGCCAAGGCTCCCGTCCTGGTCGATCTGCGGAATATCTATGGCCCCGAAGACGTCCGGGCTGCCGGTTTCCAGTATTCCAGCATCGGCCGCGGCTAAGCGAGCGCTCCCGCAAGGGAGGCATCGCAAGGCAATGAAGTGAGCCCATGAAGATTTCGGTCGTCACTGCTGTTTACAACCGCGCCGACACGGTGCGCGATGCGATTGCCAGCGTGCAGGGGCAGACGCACGGCGATGTCGAACACGTGGTGCAGGATGGCGGCTCGACCGATGGGACGCTCGAAGTCGTGCGCGCCGCGGCGAACCCGGCGACCGCTCTGGTCTCCGAACGCGACGGCGGAATTTACGAAGCGATCAATCGCGGGATCGCCCGCGCCAGCGGCGATGCGATCGGGCTGATGCATTCGGACGACATGTTTGCATCGCCCCACGTTCTCGAGCGGGTGGCCGAGGCCTTCACCGACCCCGATATCGACGGGGTTTATGGCGACCTGCAATATGTCTCCGCGAGCGATCCGTCGCGGGTGATCCGGCACTGGCGGTCGGGCGAATACCGGCCCGAGCGGCTCGCGCGCGGCTGGATGCCGCCGCATCCCACGCTCTATCTGCGCCGGGAGGTGTTCGATGCCCACGGGCTATACGACACCTCGCTCCAGATTGCGGCCGATTACGATGCGATGCTGCGCTATCTCCTGCGCGGGCGGATCCGCCTCCGCTATATTCCGCAGGTGCTTGTCAAAATGCGCGTGGGGGGCGAAAGCAACCGATCGCTCGAGCGGATCGTCCGCAAGAGCCGCGAGGACCTCGCCGCGATCCGCCGCAACGGCCTTGCCGGCCCCGCCGGTGGCGCGGGTGTCCTGATGTTCAAGAACCTGCGTAAGGTGGGTCAATTCTTCTCGAAGGAAAAATCCAGCTCATGACCAAGACCGCGCTGATCACCGGGATTACCGGGCAGGACGGCTCCTATCTTGCCGAATTCCTGCTTGAAAAGGGTTACGAGGTGCACGGCATCAAGCGCCGCTCCTCGTCGTTCAACACCCAGCGGATCGACCATATCTATCAGGACCCGCATGAAAGCGGGCGGCGCATGAAGCTGCATTATGGCGATCTCACCGACACCTCGAACCTGACCCGGATCATCAACGAGGTGCGGCCCGACGAGGTCTACAACCTCGCCGCGCAGAGCCACGTCGCGGTGAGCTTCGAATCACCCGAATACACCGCCGATGTCGATGCGATCGGGACCTTGCGGATGCTCGAGGCGATCCGTTTCCTCGGGCTCGAGCACACCACCCGGTTCTACCAGGCCTCGACCTCGGAGCTTTACGGGCTGGTGCAGGAAACCCCGCAGAAAGAGACCACCCCGTTCCATCCGCGCTCGCCCTATGCGGTGGCGAAGCTTTATTCCTACTGGATCACGGTCAATTACCGCGAGGCCTACGGGATGTATGCGTGCAACGGCATCCTGTTCAATCACGAGAGCCCGCGCCGCGGCGAAACCTTCGTGACGCGCAAGATCACCCGCGGGCTCGCCAATATCGCGCAAGGGCTCGAGGACTGCCTCTACATGGGCAATATCGATGCGCTGCGCGACTGGGGCCATGCGAAGGATTATGTCCGGATGCAGTGGATGATGCTGCAGCAGAATACGGCAGACGATTTCGTGATTGCCACCGGCGAGCAATATTCGGTACGCGAATTCATCCGCTGGACCGCCGAGGAGCTAGGCCTCACTCTCGAATTCGAAGGCGCAGGCACTCAGGAAACCGCCCGCGTCGCGGCGATCGAGGGCGACAAGGCGCCCGCACTCAAGGTCGGCGATGTCGTGATGCGGATCGACGAGCGCTATTTCCGCCCCGCCGAAGTCGAGACCCTGCTCGGCGATCCGACCAAGGCGCGCGAAGTGCTGGGCTGGGAACCCGAGATCACCGCACGCGAGATGTGCGCCGAAATGGTCGCCGCCGATCTCGGCGTCGCTCAGCGCCACGCCTTCATGGCGAAGAGCGGGTTCGGCGTTCCGGTCAGCACCGAGAATTGACCTGCGGCGCGGATTGGGCAAGCAACCCGGCATGAGCACGGCACAATTTTCGACCAAGGGGTTCGAACGCACGCCCAGCGCGGCGCACGGCACCGCATGGATCATCATGTTCGCGATTGCGGCGGCGCTGCTCGGCGGGTCGGCGCGTTTCGATGCGGTGCAACTGGCCGCCTTGCGCCCGCTCGCGGCCCTGTTTCTCGTGCCAGCGCTCTACTGGATGAGCCGCGACAAGCTTGTGCCCGCACGTGCCCCGCTGGCGATCCTTGCGCTGATGGCAATGTGGACCGCGCTGCAGTTGGTCCCGTTGCCACCCTCGCTATGGCAGGCCCTTCCCGGACGCGAGACGACAGCCGCTCTCGATGCAACCCACGGCCTGTCCGATACGTGGCGTCCGATTTCATGGGTTCCGATGCGGACCTGGAATGCGCTTTTCGAGCTGATCGTGCCGCTTGCCGCGATATTGCTCGCGCTTGCCGTGCGGGCCCGCAAGCGCACCTTGCTGCTGGTGATCGTGGGCCTCGGCGTGGCCGATGCGGTTCTTGGCCTCGCCCAGATAGCGGGCGGGCAGGAAAGCCCGCTCTACTTCTACACCCACACCAATGCCGGAGCTCCGACGGGACTGTTCGCAAACGAGAACCATTCGGGCGTTTTCTCCGCGCTGGTTCTGTTGGTGATTGCGCGGCTCCTGTTCGGACGACGGAAATATTCACGGATCGCGCGGGTGGCGCTGGCAGCGGCCTTCGTGCTCGTGGGCCTCGTGCTCCTGGGCAGCGGCTCGCGAGCGGCTCTTGGCCTGGGCATCACCGCGATCTTCGCTTCAGCGTTCATGGCCTGGCTTGGACTGCGCCGCCCTTCGCTCGATCAGGAAACCGGCACATGGACGGCGCGCGTATCGCGACATCCGCAGATCGTGCTTCTGATCGCCTTCGCGCTGCTCGCGGGTCTGATCTACGCGATGTTCCAGTTCGACCGCCTGCCGGGCCTGACCGGCGCGATGAGCCAGAACGCTTTCGAGGACCTGCGCTGGAGAATTGCTCCGATCCTGTGGGAGATAATCGCCACGCACTGGGTGTTCGGCACGGGTTTTGGCAGTTTCGACGCGATTTACCTCGCCTACGAACCGACAGCGTTTCAGGACCAGGCCTATGTAAACCAGGCGCACAATGACTGGGCGCAACTCGTGATCGAAGGCGGCCTGCCCGCGATCGTTTTGCTCCTGGCATTCGGCCGATGGGTGTATGGCGCAGTTCGCAAGATCTATTCGCCAACGCCCGAGGCGGTTCTTCTCGCGGTCTTCTGGGCGATGGTCCTGGCAGTCCTGGCAACAGCCTCCGTGGTTGACTATCCCTTGCGCACTCCGCTGTTTCAGGCGGTTTGCGCGTATCTTCTGGTCGTTCTCGTCGCCGACACGGGCTCGGCAACGCGCCCCAACCGCGTCTGACCACAAACGAAATCCTCCCAAAACTGTTGGCCGGACGGCAAAATGCAGTATGTGGGCATCAACTTTGACTATGGGGTCGTAATGAACCTAGCGAAATTTCTGCCAATGATGGCGCTTGCGGCAATGCCCCTTTCCGGATGCACGAGCGTTGACATGACATACGGGGCGGCTCCCGAATACGAGATCGCCGAACTCAGCGCCCTTCCCGAACCCACCGGGCAACGCATCTATCGTCTCGGCCCGCAGGAAGTCGTCGAAATCGTGGTGGTCGGGGCGGAAACACTTTCGGGCACCTTTCTCACCGATTCCGCCGGAGACCTCCAGTTCCCCCTGCTCGGCACGCTGCCGGTGAACGGGCTGACCCCCGGCGAGGCCGAGAGGCTGATCGCCAACGGCCTGCGCGGCGATTATCTACGCGACCCGCAGGTCCGGGTGCTGCCCAAGGAAATGCCGAGCGAATCGATTTCGATCGGCGGCGAGGTCAACAAACCCGGCTCGTATCCGACCACCAGCAATCTAACCCTGTTGCGCGCCGTCAACGGCGCGGGCGGATTGGGTGAATACGCCAAGCACGAAGACGTGCTGGTCATGCGCACCGTAAACGGCCAGCAATATATCGGGCTTTACAATATCGGTGCGATCCAGCGCGGCAATTACGCCGATCCGCGACTGTATGCCGATGACATCGTAATGGTGGGCGATTCGCCCGGCCGGCGCCGTATTGACCGCGTAATCCAGATTGCCAGCACGGTCCTGTCCTCGACCGCTCTCATTCTCAATCCGCTGGTACGGTAGGGCGTGACCATGAACAAGACTGTTGATCTCGCGACTGAACGCGACGGCTATTACGCAGATTCGGTGGATCCGAACGAGTTTCGATTCCACCTAGATCTCGAGCGGTACTGGACCGAAGCGCGCAATTCCAAATACTGGCTTGCCGCGATTATCGCGGCCTGCATACTGGCCGGCGTCATTGCAACGCTGCTCGCCACGGAACTTTATCGGGCGAGCGCGCGGCTCGAGATCGGCAGCGAAGGGGGCAACCTGACCGATGTCGACGTGAGGGATCGCCGTTCGCACGTTTCCGAACTGAACTATCTCAACACCCAGTTCGAGCTGCTCGAATCGCGCTTCATGGCCCAGCG
>JBFHIF010000085.1:0-6055 GCA_041596595.1 Erythrobacter sp.
CGCATGACCTTCCTGCCCCGCAGCGAGATCCTGACGCTCGAGGAATTGCTGGACCTCGCACGCGCCTTTGTCGCGCGGGGCGTTCGCAAGATCCGGATAACCGGGGGCGAACCGCTCGTGCGCCGCGACGTGGTCGATCTGGTAACCGCGCTCGGCCGCGAACTGGGCCATGGGCTCGACGAACTCGCGCTCACCACCAATGCGACGCAGTTGGCGCGCCATGCCGATAGGCTCGCGGCTGCGGGGGTGCGGCGGGTCAACGTCTCGCTCGATACGCTCGACCGCAGCCGCTTTGCATCGCTCACCGGGCGCGATTCGCTGCCACAGGTGCTCGAAGGGATCGCGGCGGCCAAAGCGGCGGGACTCGCGGTAAAGATCAACATCGTCGCCTTGCGTGCCAACAAGGACGAACTGCCCGAACTGATTGCATGGGCGCACGGAGAAGGCCACGAGGCCACGCTGATCGAGGTCATGCCGATGGGCGAGATCGAAGCCGATCGCACCGATCAGTTCGTCTCGCTCGGCGATATCCGCACGCAGATCGAGCAACGCTGGACGCTGCGGGGGAGCGAGCACTCGACCGGCGGACCGGCGCGCTATGTCGATATTGCCGAGACCGGGGGCCGGCTGGGTTTCATCACCCCGCTGAGCGACAATTTCTGCGCCGGGTGCAACCGCATTCGCGTGACCGCGACGGGGCAGCTCTATCCCTGTCTCGGCGGCGGTGAGCGGGTCGATCTGCGCGCCGCGCTGCGATCGCGCGATCCGCAGGCCGCGCTCGCCGCTGCGCTGGGTCAGGCGATGGCAATCAAGCCCGAGCGCCACGACTTTCGCATCGGCGCGGGCGAGCGCCCGGCGCAGGAGCGCCACATGTCGGTCACGGGCGGATAAAGCGATGGCGGTGACGGTGGTGTTTCTCGGCCCCTTGCGCGACTTGGCGCAAGACTTGTCCGTGAAGATCGAAGCCCCGCTAGACTGGGCGGGACTGCTCGAAGCGGTCGGCCCCCCGATCGCCGAGCATCTGCGCGACGACCGGGTCCATGTCGCCTGCGCGGGAAAACTGCTCGCCGACAGGACCGCGTTGCTCGCATATGATGGCGACGAGGTCGCGCTGCTCCCGCCGGTGTCGGGTGGCTAGGCTGGCGATCGACACGCCGCTCGATGTTCGGGTGCTTTCGAGCGGGCTGAGCGTCGGCGAGGCGACCGCAGCGTTCGCGGCCGCCCACCCGCAAGCTGGGGCAACGGTGAGCTTCACCGGCAAGGTGCGCGGGAGCAGCGGCGTCCAGGCGCTCGAACTCAGCCATTACGAACCGCTGACCCGGCCGGGGATGGAAGACATCGCCGCCCGCGCTCTCGAAAGGTTCGGGCTCGATGGGTTGCTCGCTTGGCACCGCGTGGGGATAATGCACCCGGGCACCGCGATCGTGCTGGTCGCGGCGGCGGCCCCTCATCGCAGGGCAGCCTTTGACGCGGTCCAGTTCGTGATGGACCACCTCAAGTGCGCGGCGTGGTTCTGGAAACGCGAATTGTCCGACGGGCAGTGGGGATGGATCGAGCCGCGCGCCGAGGACCGCAAGGATCTCGCCCGCTGGGAGACCGAATAACCTTTCGCGGTTTGATCGAGATCAAGGTGTGCCCCCGATCACCCGGCTAATGCTCCGGTCAAGCAAGGAGATGTCGCTTGACCAAGCATGTTCATGATTTTGTCGCCGAAGACCGGGCCCGTATCGTCGAGGCACCGGCGCAACCCGGCGCGCCGCGCCACCAAGTCGAAGTCGATCGCAATTTCGAGATGCCGACTGGCTTCTACGCCGCCACCGCGGGGCTCTATCTGACCTTTGTCGCCGTGATGGGCGTGGGCTTCGCAGCACCGGGGATGGTGATCCCGCTGGCGATCTTCACGGTCTTCATCGTCGCCTTTTTCACCGTTCCTGCCGCCTGGACGCGGCTCAAGGACAACCGGAGCGCTCCGATGAGCGGCGCTGCCTTCAAGGCGGCCGGGATCATGACCCACACCGGCAGACTGGCTCCGCGCGACGCGGCGATCCAAGTCCTCATCCTGCCTGTTCTTATCGTCTTCTGGGCCATCGCGGCGGTGGTGATCGCTGCCCTGAACTGATCGAGGGGCTCGATTGCGACGGGAGGGGCACCGACTACGACCCGAAGGTTGGTTGCCCACTGATGGTCTGGAGGAGCGCGGGATCGACCAGTTCGATCCCGCGTTTTCCGTTTCTGCGGATGGCACCCGCCTTCTCGAGCGTTCCCAGCTTGCGGCTGACCGTCTCGATCGTCAGTCCCAGCATGCTGGCGATTTCGGACCGGCTGAGCGGCAGCTCGAAGTGGATCGAAGGGTGACACGACGTATCGCTGGCCGCCGAGGCGAAGCCGTATAGCAGCGCCGCGAGCCGTGCCTCGGCGCTCGATTGCCCGGTGAGCTCGAGCAGGGTGCGGCTCCTGACGAGGTCCTCCTGGCTGCGGCGCAGTAGGGCGCGGGCCAGTGCGGGATAGCGTTCGACCGCGGCTTCGAGATCCTTGCGCGCAAAGGTGCACAGGCTGCTGTCGGTCAGCGCCACCACGTCATGATGCGCGAACGGGGCGAACAGCTCACCGATGAAACCCGCCGGGTGGACCAGCGCGAGGATCCGTTCCTGCCCGTCGACATCGAACGATGAGACCTTGAGCGCGCCGGTGACGAGCGTGGCGCAAGCGGCATCCGCGTCTCCCGCGGCGAACAGCATCTCTCCCTTGGCGATTGCCCGTGTACGGCCCGCGGCGGCGAGGGCTGCGCGTTCCTCGCGCGTCAGCACCGCGCAGGCGGCAGTCGCGCTGACGGCGCAGGTGTCGCAGGCGAGGTTCATACCCCGAGCCGGGCGGCGAGACTGTCGAGCGCAGAGTCTTCCGCCTCGACCATCTCGACGATCTCGGTCTGCGCGCTGGCAATCGCGGCAGCGGGGGCAAAACCCGTCCGCGCCTCGGCTTCGAGCCGGTCGAGCGAAGCGAGGCTGCGCGTCGTATCGCTGCGCAGCGAAGTGAGATCGGCCAGCGCGAGCAGCGCGCGCTGGCGCGTATTGCTGTCGATCCCGGCTCCGCTCGCCGCGGCGACAAGGTTGCGCGCTCCGGGGAGCGCGGCGAGGAAGCGGGCATGCGCGGCCTGCGCCTCTTCGATCAGCGCGGCGATATCGGCAGGGCTGGCGACCGGCGCGACCGGTTCGGGATCGGGCGCCACCGAGGTCAGCACGCCCTCGACCCTCTCGGCATCGCGAATCGCAAGCGAGGGATAGCGATCGGAACTGCCGGCACAGGCGGAAACGAGCGGGATCAGCGCCAGAGTGGCGGAAAAGACGAGGGGCCGTGTCATTGCAACCATCGTAAATATCATGCGGAACACGGGTCGCAAAGCGCAGCTTGCCCCGCTCGGGTTGAAAATCACCGGTGCCGAGCCGAAATAAGCGCCGAACGAGCGTTGACTTGCGAGGCTCCTTCCCTTAACGGCACGCTTCTTTCCGGCGCTGCAATTGTAGCGGCGTCGCAATGCCGTTCGGTATGCGTGGATCGTTTTCACGCTGTGCCGGACACGCCAAGAGATTGAGAGTTGAAAGCCATGTTCGCGATAGTGCGCACGGGCGGCAAGCAATATCGGGTTGCCGCCGGAGACAAGATTGCCGTTGAGAAGCTCGCAGGCGAGGCCGGCGACACGATTACGCTGGGCGATGTCCTGCTCGCAGGCGAAGGTGACAACGTCGCCGACGCCTCGAAGGTGACTGTCTCGGCCGAGATCATCGCGCAGGCCAAGAGCGAGAAGGTCGTCGTTTTCAAGAAGCGTCGGCGTCACAATTACCGTCGCAAGGCCGGTCACCGTCAGCAGATGACCCTGCTGCGGATCACCGATGTCGGCGAAGGCAAGAAGGCCGCCGCCAAGAAGGCAGCCGCGCCCAAGAAGGACGAGGCTCCGAAGACCGAGGCGAAAGCCAAGGACGCGCCGGCCAAGAAGCCCGCTGCGAAGAAGGCACCGGCCAAGAAGGCCGAGACCAAGGCCGCAGCCGAGAAAAAGACCACTGCTAAGAAGCCTGCTGCAAAGAAGGCTCCGGCAAAGAAGGCGGCCGCCAAGGCCTCCGACAAGAAGTAAGGATCAGGACCCATGGCACATAAAAAAGCAGGCGGTTCATCGCGCAACGGTCGCGATTCGGCAGGCCGTCGCCTTGGCGTGAAGAAGTTCGGCAGCGAAGCAGTCGTCGCCGGCAACATCATCGTGCGTCAGCGCGGCACCAAGTTCTATCCGGGCACCAATGTCGGCATCGGCAAGGATCACACCCTCTTCGCTCTCGAAGACGGCGTGGTGCGATTCCACACTGGCAAACAGGCTCGCAAATACGTGTCGGTAGACGCGATTGCGGAAGCAGCCGAATAACCGGACGGTTCATGAAAGGGATCGTCCACCAGGATGGTCCCAGCCGATAGGTCGGCAGACGTAGAGGGAGATGGGACTTTCCTGGTAATCCAGGGGGTCCGTCTCCCTCTTGTCGTTTCTCCCTCACATTTCAACGCTTTCCGGGGAAAGGAATTTTCCGTTGGGCGTTTGTGTTTCGCTCCCCGCCATGCCTGGCATTGCGGGGCTGCCGTAAGGAGAAGACCGATGTTCCACCGCAGCGAACGCCTGCTGCTCAGACCCCCCTGGCCCGAAGACTGGAGCCGCGTTCTCGGCGGGATCGCCGATGAAGGGGTCGTCCGCAACCTCGCCAGCGCGCCCTGGCCCTACAGCGCCGAGGATGCCCGCAGCTTCATCGCGCTGCCGAGTGATCCCAAATACCCCCGGTTCCTCGTGACCCGTGCCCGCGATGCGCGGCTGGTCGGCTGCGTCGGTCTCGATCCGAGCGGCGAGGCTGCCGAACTCGGCTACTGGATCGCCCGCGAACATTGGGGGCAGGGCTATGCGACCGAAGCGGGCCGCGCGGTGATCGCAATTGCCGCGGTGCTTGGGCATCGCCGGATCGTCGCCTCGCATTTCCTCGATAATCCGGCTTCGGGCCGGGTGCTCGAAAAGCTCGGGTTCCAGCCGACCGGCAGGCTGGTCGAGCGCCATTCCTGCGGGCGCGGCACGAAAGCGGTCACGGTCGAACACGAATTCTCGCTCGCCGAGGAGCGGGAAACGATCCGCGCCGTCCAGTCTGGCCAGCGGGCCGCCTGAAGAAGAGGCCGCGAAAACGAAAAGACCCCGAACCGGCACGCGGATCGGGGTCTTTTTCGTGGCTTTGTGCGCCCGGTTTACTCGGCGGGCATCAGAGCGTCTGCAAATTCGCCTTCATACAGGCTGATCAGCTCGCGATCGTCGTGGTCCCAAGGGTGGAACCCGGGGCGGAAATAGGCGAGCCAGGCGGGTAATATCCTGCGCACCATACCCGGGGTGAGGGCGAGATAGCGGAACAGGCCCCAGCGCGCTTTCCAGCCGGTGATCCCGTCCTGCGCGAGCAGGTTCATCGAATCCTGCCAGCGATTGCGGAAAAACCGCAGGGTCACCAGCAGCATCATCAGGCTGCGGACCTTCCAGCGCCGCCAGTTAGACCAGTCGCGCGTGGCGTGGTTCCAGGTGTCGTAGGCGACGCCCTTGTGCTCGATTTCCTCGACCGAGTGCCAGCGCCACATGTCGCGCACCCCGGCGTCGGCATTCTCGAAATGCTTCGGGTTGGCGAGAAATTCGTGCGCCATCATCGCGGTATAATGTTCAAGCGCCATCGTCGCGGCGAGATTGAGGATGACCGGGCGATCCTTCAGCATTGCGAGCATCTGTTCGACGCGCTTGTCGATCGCCTTGATGTCGTAGCCGTGATCTTCCGCCAGCCGGTTGAAGGCGATGTGTTCGCGGGTGTGGTTGATTTCCTGCTTCACGAAAGCGCGGATTTCGCTTGCGAGCCGGGGCCCGGCGCCGTCGCGGTGCGCCTTGACCGATTCGATGAAGAATGCCTCGCCGCGCGGGAAGGTCGCCGAGAGGGCGTTGTGCCACGCGGTGCCGAACGGATCTCCCGCCCACCAGCGGCGCGGGGTCGTAGAGCGGTTAAAC
>JBFHIF010000086.1:0-5999 GCA_041596595.1 Erythrobacter sp.
CCAAGGCCAACCGGATCTGCTGGATTTCGGCGCGCAGCGCCTCGTCGATCCCTTCCAGCGCCTCGTCATCGGCCAGATCGACCGCTTGCTCGCTCCAGTCGGCATCGAGCGGATGTCTGAGATCGTCCTCGATGATTTCCGCCCGCGCCAGCAGGTCTGCCATGCGCGCATTCAGGATTTCGGTCATTTCGGCATATTGGGTCATGTGGGGCTCCCGTTTGCGCGGCCGGTGTCGCCGCGTCAGCCGATATTGGCGCGATCGGCGGCGTTTCGCTTTGATCGAGCGCAAACCGGGTGAAATAGATGCGGTGCGCTGGCGCGAGGCCAACCCGTGATCGGTGCGCGCGAATGAACTTTCGCGATTGACCCCCCCGGGCTAGACCATGCGCCATGACCGACACGATATTCGTCCTCAACGGCCCCAATCTCAACCTTCTGGGCACACGCGAACCCGAGATCTACGGCACTACGACCTTGGACGAGATCGCCGGAATGCTGGAGGACCGGGCGCGAGAGCTCGGCTTCTCGATCGACATGCGGCAGACCAATCACGAGGGGATGCTTGTCGACTGGCTCCATGAGGCGCAGGCCGACGGTGCACGCGCGGTCCTGCTCAATGCGGCGGCCTATACCCACACATCGATCGCGCTGCTCGACGCGATAAAGGCGATCACCACCCCCGTGATCGAGGTCCATCTGTCCGATCCTGCAACCCGGGAGGCGTTTCGCCGGACCTCCTATGTCGGGATGGCTGCGGCGATGACGGTCGAGGGACACGGCGCAGCGTCATACCGGATCGCATTGGAAGCCGTAGCGGAAGGCAAGGTGTGATCATTCGGGCCGCTGGCAAGGCACGCTATACCCGGCTTTGCCCGATTGCCACTTGCCAGCCGCAATTTGCGTGAATAGTCACGCCGCGTAATCACAACGAGGGGCAAATATGGCTACCAACAAGCCAGGTGCCGACAGGAACCACGGCATGAACATCGATTCTGCGCTTGTGCGCGAACTTGCGGAACTGCTTAACGAAACCGGCCTGACCGAGATCGAGGTCGAGGAAGACGATCGCCGGATCCGCGTCGCTCGCGGTGGGACGGCGATGGCCGCCCAGCCCGCCCCGGTCTACGCTCCCGCTCCGGCAGCGCCGAGCCAGGCTCCGGCCGCCGCTCCCCAGGACGGTGGCGGTGATGCCGAAAACCATGCCGACGCTCTCAAGTCGCCAATGGTGGGCACCGCCTATCTCGCTCCCGAACCCGGGGCGGCGAATTTCATCAAGGTCGGCGACAAGGTGAGCGAAGGCGATACCGTGCTGATCGTCGAGGCGATGAAGGTCATGAACCCGATCACCGCGAACAAGTCGGGCACGATCAAGGCCATCCTGGTCGACAACGCCCAGCCGGTCGAGTTCGACCAGCCGCTCGTGGTCATAGCCTGACCGGATCGGAACGATGGGTATCAACCGCATATTGATCGCCAACCGCGGCGAAATCGCGCTCCGCATCCACCGCGCCGCGCACGAAATGGGGATCGAGACGGTCGCGGTCCATTCGACCGCCGATTCCGATGCGATGCATGTTCGCCTCGCCGACGCGGCGGTCTGCATCGGCCCTCCGCCTGCGAGCGAGAGCTACCTCAACCACGCCAACATCATTTCCGCGGCGGAAATCGCCGGGTGCGACGCGATCCATCCGGGCTACGGCTTCCTTTCGGAAAACGCCAAGTTCGCCGAGATCGTCGAAGCGCATGACCTCGCCTGGATCGGGCCCAAGCCCGAGCACATCCGCACGATGGGCGACAAGGTCGAGGCCAAGCGCACCGCAGGCGCGCTCGGCCTGCCGCTCGTTCCCGGGTCTGATGGTGCCGTGTCTGATCCCGAGGAAGGGAAAAAGATCGCGGACGAGATCGGCTATCCGGTGATCATCAAGGCCGCATCGGGCGGCGGCGGTCGCGGGATGAAAGTGTGCGAGAGCGAGGACAAGCTCGCCACGCTGATGCAGCAGGCGGGCAACGAGGCCAAGTCGGCATTCGGCGATGCCACCGTCTATATCGAGAAATATCTCGGCAATCCGCGTCACATCGAATTCCAGGTGTTCGGCGATGGCAATGGCAATGCGATCCACCTGGGCGAGCGCGATTGCTCGCTCCAGCGCCGCCACCAGAAAGTGCTCGAAGAAGCGCCCTCCCCGGTCATCAGCCACGAGGACCGGATGCGGATGGGCGAGGTCTGTTCGAAAGCGATGCGCGACATGGCCTATCGCGGCGCGGGCACGATCGAGTTCCTGTGGGAAGACGGCGAGTTCTATTTCATCGAGATGAACACCCGCCTGCAGGTCGAACACCCGGTGACCGAAGCGATCACCGGCGTCGATCTCGTGCGCGAGCAGATCCGGGTCGCCGCAGGCAAGCCGCTGTCGGTTACGCAGGATGACATCGAGTTCACCGGCCACGCGATCGAATGCCGGATCAATGCCGAGGACCCGTTCACCTTCGCCCCGTCACCGGGCAAGGTCACCTATTACCACCCGGCAGGAGGCATGCATGTACGGGTCGATTCAGGCCTTTACGCGGGCTATTCGATCCCGCCCTATTACGACAGCATGATCGCCAAGCTGATCGTTTACGGGCGCAACCGCGAAGGCTGCATCATGCGGCTCAAGCGCGCGCTCGAGGAAATGGTCGTCGAAGGGGTCAAGACCAACATCCCGCTGCACCAGGAATTGCTGCGGCAGGGCGACGTGCTCAACGGCGACTATTCGATCAAGTGGCTCGAGGAATGGCTGAAGGAGCGCGAGGCGCAATAAGTCCGAACGGATCGTCCCGGCCCGACGCCCGGCGTGTTCGGGCTTGGACGGCGCTCGCCCGACTGTTCCTCGATACCGAGCACTCCCACGACGTTCTCGCCGCGATCGCGCACCAGCTGCGTGAGACCGGATACTCTCTCGAACAGCTCGAGACGATGCTTCGTTGCGAAATCGCGCCGGTCTTCGGCGGGAACCTGCTGTCCGTTGCCGGAGAATGGTCACCCTGGGATGAAGCCGAGGTCGCTCGCATCATGGCGAGGGACCTTCCTGCGAAGGGACGGCCCGGATTGCTCCGACGAGCGATTGGCGCTCTTACCCGGCCACTCGCCTCGCGCGAATGGCGCGCAATACGGCAATTGCTTGCTGCGGATGGCGCTAATCGAAGCTGAGCCTTCGCCTTTACCTCTGCAATGAGTTCAAAGACCGGTTTGGGTTGGTTGGTCCTGCGCGACGACGGCCTGGCAGGCATTTCCTATCAATACCTCGTGATCGCTTGTCTGGGGCCAAGCTTGTAAATCGGCGCATGTTTTACGATGGTAAAGGTTATATGCAGGCTTTAGTCCCAAGCGATCTAGACAGCCTTGAAACCATCTGAATTAATGTAAGAAATTTACGATGCCTCCTGTGGAAAGAGTGAGCCCGATATGAACTACGAAGATTTCTATGATCCGGCGAGCGGAGAGAGGCTTCAGCTGGAAATCGCCAAGGGCAACGGCGACCAGATCGTGGAGGGGACTTATCGAAATGCATCAGGCGACCAGATCGGGCGCATTGTGAACGGGATTCCGCGGTTCGTTGAGGATGAAGGTTACACGGGCGGCTTCGGCATGCAATGGAATCGTCATCGTGTCGTCCAGTTGGATAGTCAGACAGGCAGCACCTACAGCATGGACAGGATCGTCCGGAATTCGGGCTGGGAACGCGATCTTTCCGGGCAGCGCGTCCTTGAAGCGGGATCCGGTGCCGGACGCTTTACCGAGGTTCTTGCCGAAACCGGCGCGGATCTGCGCACCTTCGATTTCAGTAGCGCCGTGGAAGCCAACTATCGCAGCAACGGCGCGCGCGAGAACGTCACTGTTTTTCAGGGCGACATCTATAACATCCCCTATCCTGACGCGTATTTCGACAAGGTTCTATGCTATGGAGTGCTTCAGCATACGCCGGATGTTGAACGTACGTTCAAGTCGCTGGCGGCAAAGGTTCGCCCAGGAGGAAGCCTGACGGTCGACGTCTATCCCAAGACGATCTGGCAGATGGCACACTGGAAATATCTCATGCGACCGGTCACCACACGCATGGACGAGGAAAAACTGTACCGCTTTGTTGAGTGGTACGCCCCCAAGCTCATGCCACTGGCGAAGATAGCTCGGCGCTTCGGCGGCAAGGCAGGTGCTCGCCTCGTTCCTATCCTCGACCAGTCCGACAAGCACGTCTCGCCAGAATTCCAGCGCGAGTGGACGATACTAGACACCTTTGATGCACTGTCACCGGCTTATGACCAGCCCCAGACCGCGAAGACGATCCGTCGCTGGTACGCGGAATGCGGGTTCGAGAACGTGCACTTCCCTGGCAATGGTGTGGGCGGTCGGGGCACCAAGAAAATGTCAGAGGCCTAAGGCGCAGCACGTCACGCCACGAGGTTTCGACGGGTGAGATCGATCGTAGCGGTGCGCGTTCAGGAACTGAACTTTGATCGTGAATGGCAAGCGCTTGGATTCACTCAACGCGCAGCCCCTACAGCGGAACGCCGGGTTCGTGTTTCGAGGTGCGGATTGTCAGCGAAGTCTTGACGCTTTCGACATTGGGGGCGGGCGTCAGCTTGCCGGTGAGGAATTCCTGGAAGCTCTGCAGGTCCTTGCTCACGATCTTGAGGATGAAGTCGATCTCCCCGTTGAGCATGTGGCATTCGCGGACCTCGGGCAGGCCGGCCATGTGCTCCTCGAATTCGCGCAGCGCGCTTTCGGCCTGGCTCTTGAGGCTGACCATCGCGAAAACGGTGATCGCAAAGCCCAGCTTGGAGGGATCGAGATCGGCGTGGTAGCCGCGGATCACGCCGTCCTCCTCGAGCCCGCGGACACGCCGCAGGCAAGGCGGTGCGGTCAGCCCGACCCGCTGCGCGAGCTCGACATTCGTAACCCTACCCTGCGCCTGCAACTCGGCGAGCAGACGCTTGTCGATCTCATCAAGATTGGACATTTCTGGGCCAACTCCCCCGATAATGCACCGCGCGCGATCAACTTGCAGCGGGCATTTCCCTGACTAAATACGCAAGAACACACCCGCAACCCGATGCGAGCGGCTAATTTTATTATACTTGCCAGCAATTGTCCCGCTTTGCAACGCGGTGTGACAGGCCACCTGTGACAAATTTTGTAAGGGTGTAGAGCCCATGGTGGCAACGGTGCGTTTACGCCTGAGGCCCCATGGTTCCGGGCGCGCGAGCCCATTTTTGGAGATCCGATGTTCTTTGACGACCGCCTTGCTACCGTGCTGCGCCAGAGCGCCGCGAGCGAGACGGGCGCGCGCACGCAGTTCCGGCAATTGCTCGATATCCTGGGCAACCGCAAGTTCGTGGCGCAGGACGATCACGAACGCGCGCTCGTGGCGGCGGCATGGCTCAGGCTCGAGGCCTTGGCCGATCGTATCTCTGCCAGCGAGCGCGCGAGCATGATCGGCGAAGCCGGCTGGCGACTGCGCAGTCCCGACCTCGCCGCCCATCTCGCCGAAAGCGAGCCCGAAGTCGCGGCGGCCGCGCTGACCCATGCCCGCCTCACCGCCGACGACTGGACCGCGCTGATCCCGCGGCTGCCTGTCAGGGCGCGGGGATTCCTGCGCTTCCGGCGAGACCTTCCTGAGGAAGCCGAAACCCTGCTCGATCGGCTGGGTGTGAGCGATCGCGGCCTGCCGGCGCCCGAGGCTGCCGCAGACGCAGGCTCCGACGCGCCACAGATCCGAACCTCGCCCGGTTCTGCCGCGCAAACACCGCCGCAAGCGCCAGCCCAGCGCAGGCAGGACGATTCCGAGGAAAGCGGACGGAGTGAGATTTCGGCGCTGGTCGAACGGATCGCACGTTTTCGTCGCACCCGCGAGCAGAGCTCCCCCGCCGAAATCGATCGTTCGCCCACGCTTCCGCTCGGTCTTCCGCCCGAAGCCGGCCATTCACCCCGGAAGTTTCGCAGTTTCGGTTTCGTCGCGAAC
>JBFHIF010000087.1:0-5992 GCA_041596595.1 Erythrobacter sp.
AACTGGCGGGTCAACAATGTCCGGCTGCACACGCTCGGCACATCGACCGATGACGATATCGAGATCTATACCGAGGAGGATGTCTCCTTCCGCGTCGGTGCGGGGCTCTCGGCGCAGGA
Source organism: Erythrobacter sp. (assembly GCA_041596595.1). Lineage (GTDB taxonomy): Bacteria > Pseudomonadota > Alphaproteobacteria > Sphingomonadales > Sphingomonadaceae > Erythrobacter. The sequence goes on from JBFHIF010000087.1 coordinate 120, forward strand.
AGACTACCTGATCATCTCGACGGGCGACAACGAGACGAGCGAAATCCGCTTCGTCTCGGTCGACGATCCCACCGGCGAACAGGTCCTGGTCAAGCCGCGCCGCAAGGGGGTCGAATATTCGGCCGATATCCGCGAGGGCGAGGTGTGGGTGTGGACCAATGACGACCACATCAATTTCCGGCTTGCCAAGGCCCCGATCGAGAGGCCCGGAGAGTGGGAAACCGTGATCGCGGGTTCGAACGAGTTCTACCTCACCGATTTCGACCTGTTCGAGACCTTCTTCGTGACCGAGGGGCGGCTTGGCGGACTCGATCAGATCCAGGTCCGCCGATACGAAACGCCGGGCGAATTCGAACCGATCAGCTTTCCCGAGCAAAGCTATTCGGCCGGGCTTTCGAACAATCCCGAATACGACCAGACCAGGCTTCGGCTCGAATATGAAAGCATGGTTACCCCGGACACGGTGTTCGATTACGACGTCGCCTCGCGCGCGCTCGAACAATTGAAGCAGCAGGAAATCCCCAGCGGCTACGACGCGAGCCTCTACGTGACCGAGCGGGTCGAGATCGAGGCGCGCGACGGGACGATGATCCCGGTCAGCGTGGTGATGCGCAAGGACCGCGATAGGCTCAACGGGGGCGCAGGCGGACCGCTGCATCTCTACGCCTACGGTGCCTATGGCTACGCAGTGCCGCCGGGCTTCTCGACCGCACGGCTCAGCCTCGTCGATCGCGGCTTTGCTTATGCGATCGCGCATATCCGCGGCGGCGACGACCTCGGGCGGCGCTGGTATCTTCAGGGCAAGCTCTATGAACGCACCAACACCTTCAACGATTTCATCGATGCAGGGCGCGGGCTGATCGCGCGCGGCTTTACTTCAGAGGGCAAGGTCACCGCGAGCGGCGGTTCGGCGGGCGGCGAGCTGATGGGCGCGATCGTCAATCAGGACCCCGCGCAATATGGCGCCATCGTCGCGCATGTCCCCTTCGTCGATGTGCTGGGCACGATGCTCAACAAGGATCTCCCGCTGACACCGGGCGAATGGCAGGAATGGGGCAACCCGATCGAGAGCAAGCGCGCCTTCGCCTACATCCTGTCCTACAGTCCGTACGATCAGGTGGTCGCGCAGGACTATCCGCCGATGCTGGTCACCGCAGGCCTAAACGATCCGCGCGTCACCTACTGGGAACCGGCAAAATGGGTCGCCAAGCTGCGCGAACTCAAGACCGACGACAACGTGCTGCTGCTCAAGACCAATATGGGGGCAGGGCATGGCGGCAAGTCGGGGCGGTGGAACTCGCTTTACGAGACGGCCGAGGAATTCGCCTTCATCCTGTGGCAGATGGGGATGACGGAGGCAGAGTGATCAACCGCTACGCCCGCAGCTTTACCGCGACGCCGCAGGACATCGACGAACTGGGGCACGTCAACAATTCGGTCTGGGTGCAGTGGATCCAGCAGCTCGCCACAGCGCACTGGGACGCGGTGGCCCGGCCGCAGGATCGCGAAGCGTTCTTCTGGGTCGTGGTGCGCCACGAGATCGATTATCGCGGCAATATCGACGTCGGCGAGAGCGCGCATGGCGAGACCTGGATCGAAGGCCCCGCGCGCGGGGCGAAATCGGTCCGCCGGGTCGAATTCACCGATAGCGAGGGGCGCAGGCTGGTGTCGGCCGCGACCACCTGGGCGATGCTCGACCGCGCCAGCGGCCGGCTCGCGCGGGTCCGACCCGAAGTTCTCGAACCCTTCACCCAAGGTAACCACGGCTAGACGGGAGCGGCATCTTCATGCCGTCCACCATTGTCACGAAGTTGTCGCATAACGATCCTAGAGGCGGGATCGCAATGGCAGCGGATAGGTAAAAGATGACCTCGCGAATTTCCCTTCTAGCCCTCGCGGGCGCACTCGCGGCGAGCCCGGCCGCGGCACAGGACCACGACGCGCTGATGGCCGAACTGGCCGCCATGCGCACCCAGATGAACCAGATGGCGCAGCGGATCGAGACGCTCGAAACCGAGCTTGTCCAGACCGAGGCAGCCGCGGACAAGGCGGCCGTCCAGGCCGACGCGGCGATGCTGGCTGCGGACAAGGCCGCGACCGCTTCTGCCGCCAATGCCAAGTCGATCGAGACCGCCGACAAGCGCCCGGCAATCGCCTTCAAAGGCGCGCCCGAATTCAAGGCCGATGGCGGGTGGAGCTTCAAGCCGCGCGGACGCCTGCAATTCGATGCCGGGTTCACCGATGCGCCCGATTCGACCGGAGCTTCGGACGGGTTCGGCAGCGAGGCGCGGCGCGCGCGGCTCGGCGTCTCGGGCGATATCCCGGGTGGGTTCGGTTACAAGTTCGAGGTCGATTTTGCAGGTGACGAGGTTTCGGTCGCGGATGCGACCCTGAGCTATAGCGCCGGCAAGACCGAGATCACGGTCGGCCAGTTCAACAATTTCCAGTCGCTCGAGGAGCTGACCAGCTCGCTCCACACCAGCTTCATCGAACGCGCTGCCTTCACCGACGCCTTCGGTTTCGAACGGCGGCTCGGCGTGGGCGCTTCGATTGGCACAGGGGACGTGCTGGTCCAGGCGGGCGTCTTCAGCGACAACATGGAAACGCTTTCGAACCAGAACTGGAGCGCCGATGGCCGCGTGGTGTTCAGCCCCAAGCTGGGCAATGCGCAGCTGCATCTCGGCGGATCGGTGCACTACACCGATCTCGAACCCGGCCAGACGGTTCGCTATCGCCAGCGGCCGCTGGTTCACTTCACGTCCGAGCGTTTCATCAACGCCGGGCGGCTCCTGTCGGACAGCGAGTTCGGCGCGGGGGTCGAAGCCGCTCTGATTTCCGGCCCCTTCCACGCGGCTGCCGAAGGCTTCTGGCAGACGGTTGACCGGCCCGGCGTGGCGGTCGATCCGACCTTCTTTGGCGGCTATGCGGAAGTCGGGATGTTCCTGACGCCCGGCGACACGCGCGGCTACAAGGGCGGCAAGTTCGATCGCACCAAGCCTGCAAAGCCGCTGGGCAAGGGCGGCATGGGCTCGGTCCAGCTCAACCTGCGCTACGATCGCCTCGACCTCAACGATGCGGCGGTGATCGGAGGAACGCAGGACGGCTATTTCGCATCGATCGTCTGGAAGCCGACCGATTACACTGCGATCCTCGCAAATTATGGCCGTCTGGAATATAGCGACGCGGTCTTTGCAACCGCCACCGGCAGCCGCGATTACGGGGTGGATGCCTTCGGGGTGCGCGCGCAGATCGATTTCTGATCGGCCCACCGCTCACCCGTTCAACATTTCTGGCCCGATACCGGCGCAGTATTATTCTGACCAAGGATGAAACAATGAAACCGACCAAGACAATAGCTTTCGCCGTCATGGCCTCGCTCTCGCTCGTGGCGTGCAACAATTCGGGCGGCGGCGGATCGCGCGATTCGATCCGTGCGGTGGGTTCCTCCACCGTCTATCCGTTTGCCAAGCAGGTCGCGGAAAGCTTTTCGCGTTCCAACCCCGAATACAAGTCGCCGCTGATCGAATCGACCGGCACCGGCAGCGGTATCCAGCTGTTCTGCTCCGGCCTTGGCCCGAATACGCCGGACCTGGCGAACGCGTCGCGCCGGATGAAGCTTGAGGAATTCGAGAACTGCCAGGCCAATGGCGTGACCGACGTGATCGAAATGCAGGTCGGGCTCGACGGCATCGCCTTCGCTTCGGCCAAGGACGGCATCAAGCTGAACCTGTCGCCCAAGATCGTTTACGAGGCTATCGCGGCCAACCCCTATGGCGGCGAACAGACCAACAAGACCTGGAAGGACGTCGATCCCTCGCTCCCCGCCGAGCCGATCCTGGTTTACGGCCCGCCGAGCACTTCGGGCACGCGCGATGCGTTGAAGGAACTGGTGCTCGAAGCCGGCTGCACGACAAACCCTGAAATGAAGGCGCTCAAGGAAACCGACGAGGATCGCTTCAAGCAGATCTGCACCGAAGTGCGTTCGGACGGCGCCTATGTCGACCAGGGCGAGCAGGACAACCTGATCGTCCAGAAGATCCAGGGCAATCCGAACTCGATCGGCGTGTTCGGCTTCTCCTATCTCGAGGAGAACATCAACAAGGTGCAGGGCCTGCCGATGAACGGCGTCGATCCGACTTATGAGAATATCTCGAACTTCTCCTATCCGGGTGCGCGTCCGCTCTACATCTATGTGAAGAAGGCGCATCTGCGCGCCATTCCGGGTCTCGAGGCATTCCTCAACGAATGGGTCAAGAACTGGAAGGCCGATGGCCCGCTCGCCAAGATCGGTCTCGTGGCTTCGCCGGCCGACACGATGGCCGAAGCCGAGCGCCGGGTTAAGCAGCAGGTCACGCTGACGGCCGCCGATCTCGGCGCCTGAGCAAGGCTTGTGACCGCACCGAGGGAGGGCTTGTCAAAAGCCCTCCCTTTCCGGGCGGTTTGCACCTCGCCCAGCAAAAACTCGACAAGTTAACGCGTTATTGGCAGAATCCCCGCGATCGATAAGGACGCAGGGATTGAAATTGAGAACTGGTTCTGCCTCGATTGGCGCAGCGTTACTCGCTGCAGGCCTGTTCATCGCGAGCGTTATTGTTGCGCCTCCGTCGGCGCGCGCGGCCGATCCCGAGGCGCGGATCATTCCGGATAGCGAGCTGAACTTCGGCACCTTCATGGTGTTTGGCTCCGGCTCCCGAACGATCAATGCCAATGGCGCGGTGAGCGATATCTCGATCGTCTCGCTCGAAGGCAATTCCCCCGCTCCCGGGCGCTTCACCGTGCTCTACGATCGCGGCAATAACAGCCGGCACACGTTGGATGTCGAACTGGAACTGGTGATGTCGCCCGTCTCTCCCGTCAGGATCGACGGCGTCAGAGGCCGGTTGTCCGCGTTTGAGACCGATCTTCCCCAGGCGCTGCGTATCGCGCCGGGCCAGGCCATCCGCATATCCCTGCCCAATTGCCGGACGAAAATCTGTTCGAAGAGCTTCCGGCTCGGAGCGCGGCTGGATGTGAGCCGCGATTACGGGGGGGCGAACCTCGTGGTTCCGGTCCCGTTCGATGTGACCGTGGTGTCGGTCAATCGCGAAAATCCCGGTGGCGGAAAGCGCTAGAGCAAAACCCTGATTCCTTACCGGCCCAGGAAAGGCTTCCGCGGATGCGGCCTTTCCCGCAAGCGAGGAACGGCTACGGGATATCTCTAAGGAACGATATTGATGTATCGGTAACCCATATCGGGGCGTCCGGCCTGCGAGTGTGGATGCTCCTCTAACAGTCTCGAGTCTTCGCCGTGCCAAGCGAGCACCTGGCCGTCAATACGGGGCGTTACTGCAATCTGGCGAAGTATATCGATCCGGTGACTGCTTCACCGATTGCTTTACTTGCTTTCCCGTCGACCCATTTTCAGTCCCGAACTCTCGGTATTTACGGAGGGGTGCGTCAAGACTGCGTCAGTCTTTCGTTAAGAACTAGGGGTTAATACCTAAGCCAGACACGAGGAGGCGAACCGCTTCGTCCTTCGGTCGGCCTCGCGATCAGGGCGAGTAGGGCTAACGAAGACTAGGGGAAGTACATTGAAGAAACTTGCAATCTTGGCGGCCGCAAGTGCCGCACTCTCGACATCGGCCATGGCTGCGCCGGGCAACACCGACACCGCAACGGGTGCTGCGACGGCTGAAGTCGTCGCGCCGATCACGATCACGCACGATACGGGTGCCGTGCTCGACTTCGGTACCTTTACCGCTGGTACCGCCGCGGGCACCGTCACTGTTGACCAGGCGGGTGTCGGATCGGCCACCGGCGACGCCGTGCATGTCGCAACCTCGACCGAATCGGCCGACTCGTTCACCGTCACCGGTGACGCCAATCGCGGCTTC
>JBFHIF010000088.1:0-5963 GCA_041596595.1 Erythrobacter sp.
GAGCACTCCCCAGCCGATCGCCACGGCGGCAACAATAAGCGCGAGAACGAGCCCGATCCGGTGGATCGCCGGCTCGAGCAGGAAATGACCGCCCACTCCAAGAGCAGAAACGATCAGGATCGTCACGACGCAATGGAGCGCGCAAAGCCCGGCGAGGACAATGCCCGTGCGATCAAAGCGCCGGCGAATCGAGGATGTGAGGCCAATCATGGTGTTGCAGTGCAGATATGTAACAATATCACATTTCGCAAGCGATTGTGAGCGAGAAGTTTTTCTTGAAACCTGCGGGCCGGGTTTGCGCCGCGTGCAAAACCGGTTGCGGCAATCGGACTTGCGTGGACCGCGCATGCGCGACAAAGCCATCAGATCATGTCGCACAACGCTTCATTTTCGCCGCTGACGCTCGCCCGCTGGCTCGAACTGGTGGCAGCCTTCGTCGTGGTGATCGTGCTTGTCGGCGGGATTACCCGCCTGACCGAAAGCGGGCTGTCGATCACCGAGTGGAACGTCGCGACCGGCGTGCTTCCGCCCCTGTCCGAGGCCGCGTGGGCTGAGGAGTTCGCGAAATACAAGGCAACCCCCGAATATCGGCTCGAGGCGAGCATTGGCGGGATGAGCCTCGCCGATTTCAAGTTCATCTATTTCTGGGAATGGTTCCACCGGCTCCTCGCGCGGCTGGTGGGGCTGGTCTACGCCATCCCTCTCGCCTGGTTCTGGATCAGGCAATCGATTCCTGCCGGATACAAGCCGAGGCTGCTGGCTCTGCTCGCTCTGGGCGGGCTTCAGGGACTGATCGGCTGGCTGATGGTGCGTTCGGGGCTCTACGGCGACATGACCGATGTCAGCCACTTCCGACTCTCGCTCCATCTCCTCACCGCGCTGCTCCTGCTCGCAGGGCTGGTCTGGACCGCGCGAGACATGCGGCGCATCGCGCGCGATCCCGCCGCGCCGCCCGCGCCGCTCACGACCGGATCACTGGTGGTCGCCGCGATCCTCTTCGTCCAGCTCCTGCTGGGTGCGTGGGTGGCCGGTCTCAATGCAGGCCACGCCGCCTATGACTGGCCGCTGATGAACGGGCGGCTGGTCCCCGAGATCAATTTTTCGAACGGGATCGCTTGGACCCTGACTCACGATCCCTTCCTGCTGCATTTCCTGCATCGCTGGTGGGCCTGGATCGCGGTGATCGCGCTCGTCTGGCTGGCGCGCCGGGTGCGCCAGACCGACCGGCACGCGTCGATCTTCGTCCACGCAGCCTTCGGCACCATGATCGTGCTGGGGATTGCGACCGTGTTGAGCGAGGTATCGCTGTGGGTCGCGGTTGCGCACCAGCTTACCGGGGCGCTTCTGGTCGCGGCCACCGCGCGGGCGATGCACTCCGCCGGGATCGCCTCCCGGCACCGCATGGCGAAAGTAACCGCCCGATGACCCGACCGACCGCATCGCTTGTCTGGTGCCCGTTCCCCGATCGCGAGAGCGCGCGCGCGGCGGCGGAGGCGCTGCTCGGTGAGAAATTGATCGCCTGCGCCAATATTCTCGGTGCGATTGAATCGCTGTTTGTCTGGGATGGGCAGCAATCGTCGGACGAAGAGGTCGCGGTTCTGTTCAAGACCATTCCGGGCGCAAGCGAGCGCATGGTTTCGCGCTTGGGCGAGCTTCACCCCTATGATACACCTGCCATTATCGGCTGGGATTGCGAGATCGTGCATCCGCTCACTGCCATTTGGCTCGAGCAGCAGGTGGGATCGCAACCGGTATAGGGCGGTATTCGGGGCGTGCGGGGTTTGATGCATTCAATGGCGGACAAGACACGGCGCGGTTTTCTGGGCGGGGTGGCCGGAGCGACATTCGCAGGTGCATTTGCTGTTAGCGGAGGACCGGTTTTTGCCCGGTCTCTCGTCAAGATTCCCGAAGGACCGATGATCCTGTCCCGCCGTCTGGTTCGCAGCCTTCATGATGGCAAGAGCATCACCGTCGATCGCAGCTGGAAGGTGACCTTTGCGGCCCGCCAATCGCGCATCGTGGTGACCGGCCAGCAGCTCAGCGCGCATGTCGATGCGCCAGCCAAACTGGCCCCGATCGCGCAGATCGAACAATTCCGCTCGACCGCGAAAATGTGGCCGATCGAGCTGGCAACCGACGGACGCATCATATCGGCCGGGACCTACACCCAGCAACGCGATATCGAGGCTGCGATCCGCGAAGGGCGCGCCATCATCGCCGCGAGCGCCGGGAGCGACAGCTACAAGAAGCGCAAGCTCGGCTACCTTTCCCAGCTCGAACAGACAGGCGGCTCGCTGCTCGAAAAGCTGCCGTCCGACCTGTTCTTTCCAGCCGGTGCGCAAAGCGAGGTAGTGGACACGGTGGAACTTCCGGGCGGCGTCACGGGCACGTTCGAAGTGGTCTACACAAGCGTTCCGGCGGGCGAAGATTCGTGGCTGTCACGCTCCGAACGCAAGGTCATCACCCGGATCGGGGACGACGCGCGCCAGTCGAGCGACAGCTGGCAACTCGACCCCGGATAATCCCCCGCTCAGGGTATACGGTATTATTTTACCTCCGCTGCAACCCGCGGTTTTGCTTGACTTGAGCGTCAAACACGCACAGATGCGCGCCACTTCGCGATGGCGAACAGGATTGTTCAATACGCGATTCGTTCCGGTATCTCCCCAGTGGGGTCGGAACTCATCACAACCATTATTCGGTTCGAGGACATTCAGCCATGAAGGCTCTGAGCAAACAGACCCGGTCGATTAAACCGGCAGAGGTCGAAAAGAACTGGCACCTGATCGATGCCGACGGCCTCGTGGTCGGACGACTGGCAGCGATCATCGCCAATCTTCTGCGCGGCAAGCACAAGCCGAGCTACACCCCGCACGTCGATTGCGGCGACCACGTGGTCGTCATCAATGCCGACAAGGTGAAATTCACCGGCAACAAGGCTACCGACAAGATCTACTACAAGCACACCGGCCACCCGGGCGGGATCAAGGAAACCACCCCCGCCAAGGTGCTGGGCGGACGTTTTCCCGAGCGCGTTCTGGAAAAGGCTGTCGAGCGGATGATTCCGCGCGGCCCGCTTGGTCGCCAGCAGATGAAGTCGCTGCACCTCTACAACGGCACAGAACACCCGCATGACGGGCAGAACCCCGCCGTGCTCGACGTTGCTTCCCTGAACCGCAAGAACAAGGTCACCGCGTAATGGCTGACGAGAAGAAGAACGAATCCGTCTCCGACCTGTCGGATCTCAAGGACATCGCCGGCGACGCTCCGGCTGCGGACGCTGCCGCGATCGCGCAGAACCCCGCCACGCCACTGCGTGAGCAGGAACTCGATGCGCAGGGCCGCGCCTATGCGACCGGTCGCCGCAAGGACGCAACCGCTCGCGTCTGGGTCAAGCCGGGAACCGGCAAGGTCACCGTCAATGGCAAGGACCAGGAAGTCTACTTCGCGCGTCCGACGCTGCGCCTGATCATCGACCAGCCCTTTGCGATCACCGATCGCCAGGGTCAGTATGATGTCATCGCCACCGTCAAGGGCGGCGGTCTTTCGGGCCAGGCCGGTGCCGTGAAGCATGGTATCAGCCAGGCACTGACCAAGTACGAGCCGGAACTTCGTGCAACGGTCAAGGCTGCAGGCTTCCTGACCCGCGACAGCCGCGTTGTGGAACGCAAGAAGTATGGCCGCGCCAAGGCACGCCGGAGCTTCCAGTTCTCGAAGCGCTGATCTGCTTCAGGACACACTGCAAAGACAAGAAGGGCGGCCTACCACAGGGGGCCGCCCTTTCCTGTTGTGCTCGCGACGCTCAGCGTTGCAGCAGCATGATCCCCCAGGACAGCCCGCTACCGACGAGGAAAAGCGGCCACGACCAGAACATCCGGTAATCTCCGATCGCCATCGAATGAACCGCCAACGCGCCGCCATTCGACCCTTGCGAGCCGACCACAACCGCGACCACGCCGGTCAGGATACATCCCAGGATGATGGCCTTGATCAGTTCCATCGAACCTTTCCCTACAGTCGAGGCAGGCGAACCGCTGATCTGCTGAGCGATTCGCAACCGCATATTTGGACTGGTTATCGCAGCGATACAGTTAATCTGTCCCTGCGAATTTTGGTTAACGCGGGCATGCATGCCCCTCGCCCCGGCACGCGAGACACGCCCGATCAGACGCTCGCGATACGCACCTCGGTCGCGATCTCTCCACCTTTGCGGCACTTCAGGACGCGGTAGGAGGCAGGCGAATTGCGCAGCCGGGTCGAAAGTGTCCCTGTGCCGATCGTCCGCATTTCCTGCCCGCGAACACTGCGGACACCATCAAACGGGACATGGACATGCCCCGAGATCACCGCATGTGCTCCCGCCGCAGCGATCTCGGCAAAGGCGCGCTCGCCCCCGCGCGTGGGGTTTTTCACCGCACTTTCGGGCCCGAGAAGCGGGTGATGCGCGGTCACGATGATCGTCCGGCCGTCCCGTTTCAGCCCATCGAGAAGCGCAAGGGTCCGGTCGAGAGCTGCGCGCGTGATCACGCCGTCCGACCAGGGAAACCGCAACTGGGCGCGCACGGTGGTTTTCAGAGGCACCAGCACGACATGCTCGGATTCGAGCACGCCGCCCACCCGCGTGTGCAGGTGGCGGTATCGCCTGTAGGGATCGGTGAACCGCTCCCATAGATTGTAATAGGGCATGTCGTGATTGCCGGGATCGAGCACGACCGGCACGCCGAGGCCCGAAAACCACTCGGCAGCGGCGGCATATTCACTCTTTTTCGCGCGCTGGGTGAGGTCGCCGGTGCAAAGGAGCGCATCCGGGCGTTCGGCCGCGATCGCGGTTTCGAGAGAGGCCAGCGCGGCCCGGTCCTCGGCCCCAAAATGGACGTCGCTGATATGGAAGAGGTGCGTAGTCACGGCTCCCTCCTGAGCGCAGATGGCTGAGTGATGCAAGGCGAACCGGGCATATTCATACCCGCCCGGAAATCATCAGCCAGGCAGCGAGCGCATTGAGCCCGCTATAGCCTGCGTAAAGCCAGGCGAATTGCGGCCAGCCATTCGCCGCCAGAAGCAACGCCACGAGCAGCAGCACGAACTCCGCGATGAGCGTGATGCGCCCGCCTTTTGCACGTGCGAAGCCGGGCATCTGCTCGAGCATCGGGTGGCCGCTGTCGAGTACGGCCCGGTGCAACGCGAAATTGACAACGCCAAGAGCGAAGATGACCGAAAGTGCAATCCACATTCCCCCCATATGGTGCGCCATCGCGCGCCGTGCAAAGGGGCTGTCGCTTGTCGGTCCTGAATGGCGATTGGTGCCGTCAGATCGGCATTTGTCGAAATTGGAGCGGATCCCGGTCGAGCGGGGAATGACTTGCTTTACGCCCTGCCTATTCTTGAAATCACGGGTCCGCCTCGGGTGAGGAATGCGACCGCCCCTTGCATCGTGCACCCCCGTATGCGCGCGCGAGGCGCGACCCAGCGGCCCGAGCCCTTCTAGTCCCCGGGTTCGGGCCGCGCTTCGTTAGCGGGTCAGTGCTGTCAGAAGACCGGTGCCTTAGCGCCCGGCCATCGCCTTTACCTTGGAGAGATAGGTGCGCCCGATGCGGAGCGCCTCGCCGCTCTGCAATTCGGCCGACCATACGCCCAGTCCGTCATGGCGCAGGCCCCGGATATTGTCGCGCCGAAGGATCGTCGAGCGATGTATCCGGATGAACTGCTCGGGATCGAGCCGCTCCTCGAGACCGGCGATCGTCTGCAGCAGCAGATAGGAGCGCGGCGTCTCGGGCGTGCCGACATGAAGCCGGACATAGTCGCGCTCGGCATCGATCTGGTGCACCTCGCTCACCGCGATCCGGAGCAGTTCGGAACGGTGGGGAACCCACAATTCCTCGAGCCACTTGGTGGCCTTCTTGCGGTTATCGCCGCGGCGAGCCAGCGCGCGTTCGATCGCGCGTTCGAGCCGGTCACCGGCGACC